>CAJOLJ010000049.1 GCA_905235445.1 uncultured Bacteroidales bacterium | reverse complement strand
AAATGAGAAGCGAAAGCCAAATAGATTCCGCACTGTCCTCCCTCTTTTCAGGACTCACTTTCCCGGCTGAGCCGGCAGGCCTTTACGACCAACTCAGATACATGATCGACACCGGAGGCAAGTTGCTCCGTCCCAAGCTGTACCTGACAGTGTATTCACTGTTCAAGGATGAACTGGACGAGAGGATTCTCCAACCCGCTGCCGCACTGGAGATATTCCACTGCAGCACCCTCCTTCATGATGACATCATAGACAGAAGCCCCATGCGCAGGGGTATACCCTCCGCCTGGACCAAATGGGGCACGGACGAGGCCATCCTTGCCGGTGACGCAATGTGCATCGATGCCTTCAGACGAATTGCCAAGGCTCCGGAAGGCGTCATGCCCCGTGTCCTGGAACTGTTCACCACCACCGCTGCCCAGATCCAGGAGGGACAGCAGTTCGACCTCGATTACAGGGACCGCAGGGACATTGGAATGGAGGAGTACATGAACATGATAGGTCACAAGACAGGTGTGCTCCTTGGATGCGCGGCCAAGATGGGTGCCGTTGTCGCAGGAATGGACGAGGATGTATCGGACAACCTGTACGAGTACGGTTACAATATGGGTCTGGCCTTCCAGGTGACCGACGACTATCTCGATGCCTACGGGGACGAGGATGTCTTCGGGAAGCCCATCGGCGGGGACATAGTCAACAACATGACGAGCTGGCTCACTGCACATGCAATGCAGGTTGCAACCCCGGGCCAGAGGAGTGCCATACTCGAGGCCATGGACATGAGCGTGGACACCGAGGAGGAGAGGGGTGAGAAGATAGCATGTTTCAGGAACATCTACACTACCCTCGAAGTGGACGAGGATGCCAAGTACGAGATTCTCCGTCTGCACAACAAGGCCCTTTCCTTCGCTTCCAAGGCGTGCAGGGGAGTCCGCTTCGAGACTCTCAGGCGCTTCAGCGAGAAACTCATCGGACGTTCCAAGTAGTTCCTTTCCGTTCACAGGGAGTTCCGTGGAAAAGACTGAACTGGAGATAATGGCCCCAGCGGGCAATTTCGAGTGCCTCCGTGCCGCGGTGCAAGGGGGTGCCAATTCCGTTTACTTCGGCGTGGGAAACCTCAACATGAGGTCCCATTCCGCCAACAATTTCTCCCCCGAGGACCTTCCCGAGATAGTGAGGATATGCTCCGAGGCCGGGGTCAAGACCTACATGACCCTAAATATTGTCCTCTATGGGGAGGACCTGCAGGATGCCTACCATGCCCTGGACATGGCGAAGGCGGCCCGGGTCGATGCCATCATCGCCTCTGACATGGCAGCCATCATGTACTGCAGGAAAATCGGTCTTGAAGTTCACATTTCCACGCAGCTGAACATCTCCAATTTCGAGGCCCTGAAGTTCTACAGCCAGTTTGCCGATGTCGTGGTCCTCGCCCGTGAACTCAATCTCCATCAGGTCAAGAGAATCCATGAACAAATTGAGGAGGAGGACCTGAGGGGACCCTCCGGTAATCCCGTCCGCATAGAGATGTTCGCCCACGGGGCCCTTTGCATGGCTGTGTCCGGCAAATGCTACCTTTCCCTGCAGACCTACAACTCCTCGGCCAACCGGGGGGCCTGCTACCAGCTGTGTCGCCGGGGCTACGAGGTTACGGACCTGGAGACAGGGACCAAGCTCAACATAGACAATAAGTACATCATGTCCCCCAAGGACCTCTGCACCATCGAGTTCATGGACCTGATCGTCAAGGCCGGGGTGCGGGTCTTCAAAATAGAGGGACGGGCCAGGAGCGCCGAGTACGTGAAACGGTGCGCGAGTTGCTACCGCCGGGCAGCGGATGCCGTATGCGAAGGGACCTATACACCTGAACTTGCCGCATCCCTCAAGGAGGAACTCGGGGAGGTTTTCAACCGGGGTTTCTGGGACGGATACTACCAGGGGGCCCTGCTCGGGGAGTGGAGCCGCTTCTACGGCAGCCATGCCACCAGGCGCAAAGTCTATGTCGGGAAGGTCACCAACTGGTTCGACAGGATAGGGGTCGCGGAGATAACCGTGGAGACCACGGACCTTCACAACGGGGATGAACTCATGATAATCGGAGCCACGACCGGGGTTGCCGAACTTGTCATAGATGACATGAGGGTCGATTTCAAGACGGTCACGACCGCGCCCAAGGGATGCAGGTGTTCAGTCGCATCCCCCGTCAAAGTCCACAGGGGGGACAAAGTCTTCCTGTGGGTCGAGGCACCCGAAGTGAAGACCCAGGACAGACTCTAGCCGCTACTGGGCGGCAAATACTTCCCTCAGAATCTCAAGAGAGTTCACCTTCAGCGGATACTGGAGGTGATGTTCCATGTAGTTCAGGATGGACCGGAGCATTTCGCTTCTCTGTGCCCCGCTCAGTGGGAGGAGCAGGGTCTCGGGCAGGGAGGAACGGTTGATCCGGAGGATCTCCTGGAGATTGGTCCCTGCGAAAGGCGAGAGCTCCTCTTCACTGGGAGCGAACCCCACTCTCTTGCACAGTTCCAGCAGGAACCACAGGTGAAAGTTGGCGAAAGTGCCTTCCAGTGTGTCCAGGGCAAGTATCGACTCCTCGGCCCAGGCGTATATGTCCGGGTCCAGTTCCCCTTCGCGGATGGTCCTGGAGAGGACCTCGCTCATGAAAAGGGTCATGGTGTTTTTCCTCAGGTTCGTCCTTATCCCGTGCAGAGGATAGGGGGAAGTGAAGGAATGGGCTGTGGACAGGGGGCCGTGCCTGGAAGGGGAGTAGACGCATTCCAGGATGTTGAGGGGCTGGAAGAGCCCCGTGGTGGTTTTCTTTCCCAGTCGCACCATGAAACTCCGTCTCCCGCACTCCTCGCTCAGGGTGTGGAGGACGATTGAGCTCTCCCCGTACTTGGTGTAGCTCAGGACTATGATGCGAAGTGATTCACTCATTGCGGAAGGGGCGGCTTTTGAGGCTCCTGGAATCCCCTAACTGGCCTGTGTGCCCTTGAGGTAGGCCACGAGCTGCCTCATTGCCTTGCCACGGTGGGAGATCTGGTTCTTCACGTCGTCACCGAGCTGCGCATTGGTGAGCTGCCCGACATTGGGAACGAGTCCTTCTGCGTCGGGGGTGAGAGTGAAAGAGGACCCTTTCATGAATTCCTCGGCTGCGCACAGGGGTATGCGGTCCGGGATGAAAATCGGGTCGTATCCGAATCCTCCCGTCCCTTCACGTACCAGACCTATCTTGCCTTCGAGCACACCCTCGAAGAAGTGTGTCTTTCCGTCAAGTATGAGAGTGACGACGGTCCTGAAGCGGGCCCTTCTGGTTGCATATGGGGTGCTCAGCCCGAATTCACGGGCGATGGAAGCTTCGAAGAGCCTGCGGTCCATCTCCCGCAGGAGCTTGGACATATTGGCATCACTGTCATGGGCGACGCCTGCGTATCTGGCTGTCATGATTCCCGGCTGCAGACCCAGGACATCCACTTCGAGACCCGAGTCATCCGAGAAACAGTCCATTCCGAGATTGTCTGCAATGTATTTGGCCTTGAGGAGGGAATTCGCCTTCAGCGTCTTTCCCGTCTCCTCTATATCCTCGGGATGTCCGAGGTCAGCGGGGGACACAACCTCGAATCCTTCCCCGAGGATGCCCCTGGCTTCACGCAGTTTTCCGGCGTTTGCGGTTGCAAAAACTATTTTCATAACTTTCATTTCTTCTTTACTTTGCCGTGACAACTGCACAATCACGGCACACACTGCTTTTTTTCTGTTAATTTCGCCGCAAAGATACGCCAAATTGCTGATTCTACGCAATTTCCCCCGCCTTATATCGTTTAACCACCTCAGGTTTGACGTTTAAAAGCGGGGGAAAGTAAGTTCAATATGAGTTTTGATGGACACCTTTTACGGCTCTTCCGCTTGGGTCATTGAGGCTCCTGAAGGACTCATCCCATTTCAGGGCGACCTCTGAGGAGCATGCTACACTAGGTACGCTCGGTACGCTGTCTGCCGCAGACCCGCTGGGAAAGAGTTCCTCAAAGATGCTCCGGTAATAGTATTCCTCCTTGTTCATCGGGGGATTGACAGGGAATCTTTTGGCGGCGTAGAGCATCTGCTGGTCGGAGACGGCCCTGGAAGTGTATTCTTTGAGGCTGTCTATCCAGGTGTATCCCACTCCGTCGGAAAACTGTTCTTTCTGCCTCCATGCGATGGACGGGGGCAGCATGTCGCTGAAAGCTTCCCGGAGGATCTTCTTCTCGATTACGTCCCCGGGGCACATTTTCGCTTTCGGGTCCATGCCCATGGCTACGTCCAGGAACTCCTTGTCCAGGAAAGGCACCCTTCCTTCCACTCCCCAGGCGGCAAGGCTCTTGTTCGCGCGCAGACAGTCGTACAGGTGCAGCTTGCCTATCTTCCTGACCGTCTCCTCGTGGAAGTCCCGTGCCGAAGGGGCCTTGTGGAAATAAAGGTAACCCCCGAAGATCTCGTCGGAGCCTTCCCCGCTGAGGACCATCTTGATTCCCATGGATTTGATGACCCTGGCGAGCAGGTACATCGGGGTCGAAGCCCGTACGGTCGTGACATCATACGTTTCTATATGGTATATCACATCCCTCAGGGCATCCAGTCCCTCCTGGACGGTGAAATTGATCTCATGATGGACAGTGCCAAGGTAACGGGCCATCTCGCTCGCCTTTTCAAGGTCCGGGGCTCCCTTGAGCCCGACCGCGAAACTGTGAAGCCTCGGCCACCATGCCTCACTGCGGCCCCCGTCCTCGATCCTGCCACTGGCGAAGGAGGCGGCAATGGCGCTTATTATCGAAGAGTCCAGACCTCCGCTCAACAGGACCCCATACGGAACATCTGACATCAGCTGCCTCCTCACGGCATCCGTGAGGGCGGCCCTCAGCAAAGAGGGGTCCGTGGGACCGTCCTTTACCTTGTCATAGGAGGTCCAGTCCCTTTGGTACCATCTGCGTATGACTCCTTCCCGGCTCCAGTACAGATGGCCGGGAGGGAAAGGCTCGAAACTCTCGCATCTTCCCTCGAGGGCCTTCATCTCGCTGGCGACAGCGATTTCACCACCTGCCATCCTGCCGATGTAAAGGGGTATCACCCCGATGGGATCCCTGGCGATGAGGAACTCGTCAAGTTCCTCGTCGTACAGGGCGAAAGCGAAGATGCCGCTGAGGTCCTCAAGGAAATCGATGCCTTTCTTCTGGTATAGGGAGAGGATCACTTCGCAGTCGGAACCTGTCCGGAAATTGTATTCCCCCTTCATGCGTTGGCGGATTTCGCGGTGGTTGTATATCTCGCCGTTCACTGCGAGGACCTTTTTCCCGTCTTCGGAATACAGTGGCTGACGGCCGGAGGCCGGGTCCACGATCGAGAGCCTCTCATGGGCGAGGATTGCGCTCCCGCCACAGTATATCCCGCTCCAGTCAGGTCCGCGGTGGCGGATGCGGCGGCTCATGTCCAGCGCCTTCTGGCGCAACTGCTCAGACTGTTCCCGGACATTGAATATTCCGACTATTCCACACATAAGAATTCTGTTTTAGGGTAAAACACGGGTAAATCAAGTAATTAAGGCTGCAGAGTGATGCCGAGGACCAGGTAGGCCGCATTGCTGCAGGGGTTGAAGGCCAACTGGGTGAATACCGGCACGGAGAAGGATTCCGTGATGTGGATATCAACGGAGGCCGTCAGCGAAAGGTTGACCACGGAGAACCTCTGTGCGTCATAGTAATCCGTTGCAAAAGGGACCACACCCACTGCGGCCGACCAGTCCACCCCGCCGAGGGTGAAGGGTACGGCAGCCTCAAGGTAGCTGCTGAACGCACGCTTGCCAGCGGGATTGAAACCGTCGTTGCCGGCGAAATTGGTGTACCACTGCAGGGAAGCGAAACCGAAATCGTAGCCGATGTTGGCCTCGAAGACGTGGTTGGTGGCATCCCGCCGGTAGTAGAAGTAGCGTCCCAGGGGATCCTCCCCGGCATTGAACCAGTAGTCCGTAATGCCGATGTTGAAGCCGCCGATCGTATAGGCGAGGGTCAGGTCGAACTCCCGGACATCGATCGGATTGCTCAGTCCGACGGACTCCCAGGCCGACAGGCTCAAGCCCTTGTAGCTGACGCCGAGCCCCGGCTGGACGGAGACGCCGCCAAGGTCCTGGCCACGCCAGATGTAGTGGCTCACGATGTCCGCCCCAACGGACGTCTCTAACGTATCTTGTGCTTTACTTGTCATAGCTCCCGCAAGGAGCAGGGGAAGACAGCAGATTATCAGCTTTTTCATTTTTTGGGGGTCTACTTGATTGACGTTAAACTTATGCATTGTAGCAGCTTTCGCCGTGCTCGTAGATGTCCAGGCCTTCTTCCTCGACACGCTTGCCGACACGCAGGCCGAGGAACTTCTTGATGCCGAAGAAGAGCAGGAACCCGGTTGCGGCAGCCCAGAGGTCGATTACGAGGACGCCCAGCGCCTGCGTGCCGAGGAAGTGCCAGCCACCGCCGTAGAAGAGGCCGCCGTCCGTAGCCAGCAGACCGGTCAGGAGCGTACCGAGGATACCGCATACACCGTGCACGCTGGAGGCGCCCACCGGGTCGTCGATGTGCAGTTTGCTATCGATGAACTCAATGGAATAGACCAGCACGATGCCGCAGGTCAGTCCGATGATCACGGCACCCAGCGGGGAGACCACATCGCAGCCCGCAGTGATGCCGACCAGGCCGGCGAGGATGCCGTTGAGGGTCAGCGAGAGGGACGGTTTGCCATACTTGATCCAGGTCAGGAACATGGTTGCCACGCCGCCGGCCGCTGCCGCAAGGTTGGTGGTCAGGAAGACATGGGATATTGCCGTGCGGTTCACCTCACCGGATGCGGCCAGCTGCGAGCCAGGATTGAAACCGAACCATCCCATCCAGAGGATGAAGACACCGAGCGCTGCCATGGTCAGATTGTGACCGGGGATGGCGCGGCTCTTGCCGTCGGAGCTGTACTTGCCGATGCGGGGACCGAGTGCCAGCGCGCCGATCAAGGCCAGGACACCGCCTACGCTGTGGACAATCGCAGATCCGGCGAAATCGTGGAAGCCCAGCTCGCTCAACCAGCCGCCGCCCCAGGTCCAGTGACCTTCGATCGGGTAGATCAGCAGCGAGATGAAGGCGCTGTAGACCAGATACATCGAGAACTTGGTCCGCTCAGCCATAGCGCCGCTCACTATCGTGGCGGAGGTGGCACAGAAGACAGTCTGGAAAATAAGGAAGCCCTCCACGGGCAGGTCGCTCTTGTAGAAGGACAAGTCGCCCCAGTTGGGAGCACCGATGAAGCCGGCGCCATCGTTGCCGAACATGAAGCCGAAGCCGACCAGCCAGAACAGCAGGGAGCCGAACATGAAGTCCACAAAGTTCTTCATCAGGATGTTCACAGTGTTCTTGCTACGGGTGAAGCCCGCCTCACATAGTGCGAAGCCCGGTTGCATAAAGAAGACCAGCATAGCGGCCAACAACATCCATACAGTATCGAGGGAAATAGATAATTCTTCCATAAGGCAATGATTTTAAATGTTTTACTGCTACTTAACCAACTTACTACTTCTTGTCCCGCAGGACCGTGTCACCGTGTTCTCCGGTGCGGATGGACCAGGTGTCGAGCACGTCGCTGATGAAAATGCGTCCGTCCCCGATCTCTCCGGTCGAGGCCGTCTTGAGGATCACCTCTATGGTCGGATCGACAAACTGGTCCCGGCAGACGATGGTCAGCGCCACGCGCTCGATCACGTCTGTGGAATACTGCACGCCACGATAGATACGTTCCTGGCGGCTCTGGCCGATACCGTGCACACTGTGGTACTCGAACCAGTTGATGTCTGCTGCGAGCAAGGCCTCTTTGACCTCCTCGAACTTCGTCTTTCGGACGATGGCTTCAATCTTTTTCATACTACTAACCGTATTAAAGTGTTGATAACTCTCAAAAAAACACAAATATCCCCCGACAAGCAAACTCCTTGGAATTTGCAAGCAATTATAAATCAAATGTTTAGTTAACTACTTACTTGTGTGGACTTTTGCGAAGATAAGCATCTAAGGATTCGGCGGCGTCATGACCGGAGGCCATCGCACGCACCACCAGGGAGGCACCGCTGCGGACGTCGCCAGCAAAGAATACATTCTCCCCCACCTCGGGCAACTGTGGCTTCAGGAAACCCATGGCCAGAAGTACGATGTCGGCCTTGACCACTTCCGGTTCCCCGGCGGGAATCATCTTCGGACGGCCTCCGTCCGGATTTTTCTCCCAGTCGATCGGCTGGATCTCTACGCCGGTCAGCCTGCCGTCTTCTCCGAGGAAACGGAGGGTGTTGATGTTCCAGCGGCGTACGCATCCCTCTTCATGCGAGGAGGAGGTCTTCAGCGTACGCGGCCAGTTCGGCCAGGGGTTATTCGGGTCATCCGGGCCCTCAGGCGGCTTGGGCATGATCTCGATCTGCATCACGGATTTGCAGCCTTGACGGTGCGCCGTACCGATGCAGTCGGAACCGGTGTCGCCGCCCCCGATGACGAGCACGTCCTTGCCCTTGCAACTGAGCCGCTGTGCGGCATCGAACTCGGCACCGTACAGGACACGGTTTTGCTGGGAAAGCAGTTCCAAGGCGAAATGGACGCCCTTCAGGTCCCGCCCGGGTACGGGCAGGTCACGGGCCGTCGGAGTGCCCGTCGCCAAGACAAAGGCGTCAAATCCATTCGGCAGCGCTTCCGGGGCCACTTCCACTCCGTAACAGAAACGGATTCCTTCCTGCTCCATCAGAGCGATGCGCCGGTCTATGACGGTCTTGTTCAGCTTGAAATTCGGAATACCGAAGCGGAGCAGGCCGCCGGCTTTTTCGTTTTTCTCAAAGACAGTCACACTATACCCCTTGCGATTCAGCCGGTTGGCAGCGGCCAGGCCCGCAGGGCCGGCTCCAATCACCGCCACTTGACGGCCGTTCCGTACCGGCGAGACAGGACTGACGTAATTTTCCCGATAGGCTATCTCGGCGATGGCAGCCTCATTCTCACGGTTGGTCGTGGGCTCGTGCATCGTCAGGTTCAACACGCAAGCCTTTTCGCAGAGAGCCGGGCATACGCGTCCGGTGAACTCCGGAAAATCGTTGGTGGCATTGAGCAGTCGGTAGGCCAGTTCGAAGTCCCCTTTATAGGCAGCGTCGTTCCACTCCGGCGGACGGTTACCCAGCGGGCAAGCCCAGTTGCAGAACGGCACACCACAGTCCATGCAGCGCGAGGCCTGCAACCTCCGGTCGCTCTCATTGAGTGTCTGCTCCACTTCCCCGAAATCCTGGATACGGTCGTGAATCGGCCGGTAACCGGCTTCCTTGCGAGGTATGTTCAAAAATGCTTTGTAGTCTCCCATAAGGCGTCAATACTGGATTTGGAGGTTCTGAACTTTCTCGGCCAGGCTGCGCAGACGCTCCTGTTCGAGGACATGCTTGTATTCGATAGGTATCACCTTTATGAAATCCCCTATGTACCTGTTCCAGTCATCCAGGATTGTCCTGGCGAGGGAGGAACCGGTGTACAGGTAGTGGAGACGTATCAGTTCGTGAAGTTCCTTGCGGTCGGTCTCCTCGTCCACCAGGCCGATTTCCACCATTTCCATGTTGCAGTAATAATCGAAATCGTGATTGCGGTCCAGTACGTAGGCTATTCCCCCGGACATTCCGGCGGCGAAGTTCCTACCCACCTCCCCGAGGATGACGACCCTTCCTCCGGTCATATACTCGCAGCAGTGGTCCCCGGCACCCTCCGCTACCGCGGTGGCCCCGGAATTGCGCACGGCGAACCTCTGGCCCACTCTGCCGTTGATGAACATTTCCCCGGAAGTGGCCCCGTACAGGCCCGTGTTACCGGCTATTATGTTGTCCTCCGCCTTGAAGGTGGACCTGTGAGAGGGCCTTATGGCGACCCTCCCTCCGCTGAGGCCCTTGCCGAAATAATCATTGGCCTCGCCCTCGAGCCTCACATTCACGCCCTTCGCCAGGAAAGCGCAGAAACTCTGTCCGACCGCCCCTTTGAACTTGATGTTGATGGTGGAATCAGGTAGACCCTCCTGCCCGTACTTTGCGGCAACTTTCCCGCTGAGCATCGAGCAGAGCGCACGGTCTGTGTTGTTTATCTGGTACTCAAGGCTTATCTCCTCCTTCCACTCAATGGCAGGCATGGCCGCCTTAATGATCTCCAGGTCCTTGACAGGGGGAAGGGCATTGTGGGGACGTCCATCGAAATGGATGTGGCCATTGTCCGCATCCTCACGGTAAAGGAGTCTGGACAGGTCAAGTTTGGATGCCTTCAAACTCGGGGAGATGCTCTTCTGGACCAGGAGGTCAGTGCGACCGACAATCTCGTCGAGGGACCTGAAGCCCATCTCCGCCAGATACTCCCTGACTTCCCTTGCAAGGAACATGAAGGCGTTTACAAGGTATTCGCCCCTGCCCCTGAAATGTGCCCTGAGGCTTTCGTCCTGTGTGGCGATTCCGGTGGGACAGGTGTTCAGGCTGCATTTTCTCATCATCACGCATCCCAGCACTATGAGTGCAAAGGTCCCGAAGCCGAACTCGTCAGCTCCCAGCAGTGACATGATTATTATGTCCCTGCCGGTTTTGATCTGTCCGTCCACCTGCAGTCTCACCCCGTCCCTGAGGCCGTTCCTGCAGAGGGTCTGCTGAGCCTCCGCAAGGCCGATTTCGGGACTGATCCCGGCAAAACGAAGCGAGGATGACGGGGAGGCCCCGGTCCCTCCTTCCGCCCCGGAAATCACAATCAGGTCTGCCTTCGCTTTCGCCACACCTGCGGCAACGGTGCCCACGCCGCTTTCGGAAACCAGCTTGACGCTTATCGCCGCATCGGGGTTGACGTTGCGCAGGTCGAAAATAAGTTGCGAGAGGTCCTCAATCGAATAGATGTCGTGATGGGGAGGGGGAGATATGAGTGAAATGCCGGGAATGGAATTCCTGGTCTTCGCTATGATGGAATTCACTTTGTAGCCAGGAAGCTGTCCGCCCTCACCGGGTTTCGCGCCCTGGGCTATCTTTATCTGGATTTCCTCCGCGTTCACGAGGTATTCCGCAGTGACTCCGAACCTGCCGGAAGCGACCTGCTTGATTTTGCTGGACAGGGAGACCCCGTCAATGTCACTGTGATACCTCAGGTTGTCTTCGCCTCCTTCACCGGTATTTGACCGGCATCCGATCTTGTTCATGGCATAGGCGATGGCCTCGTGGGCCTCTATGCTCAGGGCGCCGAAGCTCATTGCGCTGACGGTGAAATGCTTTACTATCTCGCTTTCGTCCTCGACTTCGGACAGGTCAATGGGGTTGCGCTTGAAATCCAGGAAATCCCTTATGAATAGAGACGGCCTGTCGCTGTCGGCCCGTGCAGTGTATTCCTTGAATTTGGTATAGCTTCCAAGTCTTGTCGCAATCTGCAGGGATGAAATGGTCTCGGGATTCCAGGCATGGGGTATGGCGTCCTTGCGGTAGCTGAAAAGTCCTGGGTTCTCCAGGAATTTCCCCCGGGAGGGTTCGTCCCCGTAGGCTGCCCTGTGGAAGCTCATCGCATCCATGGCTATCCTCTCAAGGCCGATTCCCCCGATAGTGCCGCCGGGAGTGCCGAAGTATTCCCTCAGCAGGTCATCCCCAAGCCCGATGCTCTCGAAAATCTTCGCTCCCCTGTAGGAGCGGATTGTCGAGATACCCATCTTTGCCAGGATTTTAAGCAAACCTTTCTTGACTGCCTCGATGTAGTTCGTCCTCGCCGTGGCGTAATTCAGCTGCACCTTTCCCGAATGGGCCATGTCCGAAATGACGGCGAATGCCATATAGGGGTTGATGGCTGAGGCGCCGTAACCGAGCAGCAGGGCTGCATGCATGGTTTCCTTTATTTCCCCGCTCTCCACTATAAGGGCGGTCTGCACCCTCTTGCCCACGGCAATCAGGTGATGGTGGACTGCGCTGACGGCAAGAAGGGAAGGAATGGGCGCATGCTTTTCATCCACGTCCCTGTCCGAGAGGATAATGTAGTTCACTCCCTCCCTGACGCACTCCTCCGCATGGCGGCACAGGGAGTCGAGAGCCTTGCGCAGGCTTGCGGCCGCTCCCTTTCCTTCCGGTGCGCACTCAAAAACCATCGGAAGCTTCACTGTCGAGAATCCTTTGTAGCGGATATTGCACAGAAGGTCCAACTGTGTGTTGGTAAGGATGGGATGGGGAAGCCTGACCATCTTGCAGTTGCTCTCATCCGGGGTTATGATTCCGGCCCCTACCCGTCCGATATACTCAGACAGGGACATGAAACTCTTCTCCCGGATGGAGTCGATGGGCGGGTTGGTCACTTGGGCGAACTGCTGCCGGAAATAATTGAAAAAGCTCTGCGGGCTCTCCGAGATGACGGCCAGCGGCGTGTCATTGCCCATGGAGAATGTGGGCTCCATGCCTTTCTCGACCATGGGGCGGATAGTTTTCTGGACATCCTCGGCAGTGAACCCGAACAGGACCTCCTTCCTGTAGAGGTCGGCCTCGTTGTGCTCGATCTTCCTTCCGCTGTGAAGGTCCTCGAGCTGTATCCTGTTCATGGACAGCCATTGCCTGTAGGGATGTTCCGAGCATAGGGCTTTTTTGATTTCCTGGTCATACAGTATCCTCCCCTCTTTCATGTCCACGATAAGCATTTTCCCCGGTTCCAGGCGTCCCTTCTCGGCGACCTCCGTGGGATCCATATCCAGGACTCCTACCTCGCTGGAGACCACGATCGTGTTATTCTTGGTGATAGTGTATCTTGCCGGACGGAGTCCGTTCCTGTCAAGCATACCCCCGACATATCTCCCGTCACTGAACAGAAGGGCTGCGGGACCGTCCCAGGGTTCCATCAGTATGGAATGGTATTCATAGTAGGCACGCAGGTCCTCGGAAATGGGATTCTTGTCGTTGAAACTCTCCGGGACAAGCACGGACATGGCCTGGGGAAGGCTCAGACCGCTCATCGTCAGGAATTCCAGGACGTTGTCCAGGCTTGCGGAGTCGCTCATCCCTGGCTGGATGATGGGGGAGAGGTCGGCTGTGTCCCCTAGGAACTCGGAGCCGAGAACCGATTCCCTGGCCTTCATCCAGTTGCGGTTTCCTCTGATGGTGTTTATCTCCCCGTTGTGGCAGAGCATCCTGAAGGGCTGGGCGAGCCTCCACTCGGGGAAGGTGTTGGTCGAGAAGCGGGAGTGGACGATTGCCATGCTGCTCGTGAACCAGGGGCTGGTCAGGTCGGGATAGTATTCCCTGAGCTGGAGGCTGGTGAGCATGCCCTTGTAGACAATGTTCTTTGTCGAGAGCGAACAGATATAGCAGTCCTCTTCATGGAATTCGATGTGCTTCCTGAGGCGGTACAGTTTCCTCTCGAAAACGCTTTCCTCGATATATTCCTTCCCGGTAATGAATATCTGGGCGATGAATGGTTCCGATGCGGCGGCTTCCTCCCCCAGGCACTCGGAGCGGACAGGGACCTCCCTCACATGGGACAGAAGGCAGTCCATGGATTCGGCCTCGGATCTTATGGACGAAAGAATCGCCTCCCGTTTCCCTTCATTCTTGGGAAGGAAGACAAGGCCTGTCCCGTACCTGCCTTTCTCAGGCACGGGAATACCTTGCAGGAGTATGAATTCATGCGGAATCTGGACCATGATGCCGGCACCGTCCCCGGATTTCCCGTCGGCTCCCTCGGCACCCCTGTGCCGCAGGTTCCCCAGGACTTTCAGGGCGTTGTCCACGAGCTCGTGGGTCTTGTCGCCCCTGATGTTTACAACCATGCCTATGCCGCAGGCATCATGCTCGAATTCCTTGTTGTATAGACCTTGTTCCATGTCCCTAACTAATGAATAGCAGTTCGCGGTATTTGGGAAGCGGCCATAGCCTGTTGTCCACGAGTTCCTCCAGCTTGTCAAGGGGCTTGCGCAGTGAAGGGAAGGACTCTGCTATGTCGTGATAGGCGACAGCCTTGAGGTATTCATCCTCAATGGTGTTGGCTTTTTTCCGTGCCTCCCGCATGTTCTCCGCCTTGGTGCTGATTTCATCGATGAGGGAAGTGATTTTCTCAAGAAGGGCAATCTCCGTCTTGCAGGAGTCCGTGCTTCCGAAGGTGTCCTTGGCCATCACCACTTCCTTCAGGAGATTGGACTTGTACTCGAGGGCGGCGGGAAGAATATGGTTTATGGCCATGCGCACCAGCACCCGGGACTCAATCTGCACTTTCTTCGTATAAGTCTCCCATTTCACCTCATTCCTGGCTATGAGCTCTTTCTCGGTGTAGACCCCGGTCTTCGTGAAAAGTTCCACGGAGGCGCTTTCTGTGAAGACCTTTATCATCTCGGGGACGCTTGTCTGGACGTCAAGTCCGCGCCGTATGGCCTCCTGCTTCCACTCTTCGCTGTAACCGTTCCCGTCGAAACACACTACGTCTATTATATCGGAGATTATGGGTTTGAGTGTATCCATGGCGGCAACTTGCAGCGTCTTTCCAGCTGCGAGCTCCTTGTCGAGAGCTTCCTTGAATTCAGACAGCTGGAGCGCAACTGCAGCGTTCAGCGTAGTCATTGCGCTGGCGCAGTTGGCCGAGGAGCCCACGGCCCTGAACTCGAAGCGGTTCCCGGTGAAGGCGAACGGGGAGGTGCGGTTACGGTCGGTGTTGTCAATGAATATCTCGGGGATTTCCACCAGGCCTATCTTGCGGCCTTCCTTACCTGCGATCTCAATAGGAGTGTCGGAAGGAAGCACGAGAAGCTTCCGCAGCACGTCCGTCATGGTCTTGCCCAGGAATGCGGATACGATTGCGGGCGGAGCCTCGTTGGCCCCCAGCCTGTGGGCATTGGTGGCGGAGGCGATCGAAGCCTTCAGGAGGGAATTGTATTTCTGGACGGCAGCAAGGACGTTCACGAAGAAAATGACGAACTGCAGGTTCCCCATGGGGTCCTTGCCCGGGGCAAGGAGCATGGTGCCGGTATCCGTTCCCAGGGACCAGTTGTTATGCTTGCCGGAACCGTTTATCCCGTCAAATGGCTTTTCATGGAAAAGAACTACGAACCCATGTTTCCTGGCGATCTTGTTCATCAGGTTCATGACTATCTGGTTCTGGTCATTGGAGAGGTTCGTCTCCCCGAAAATCGGGGCCAGCTCGAACTGGTTCGGCGCGACCTCGTTATGGCGGGTCTTCAGCGGAATCCCCAGCCTGTGGCCCTCGATCTCAAGATCCCGCATGAAAGCGGTGACCCTGGAGGGTATCGCCCCGAAATAATGGTCGTCCAGCTGCTGGTTCTTTGAGGAGTTGTGGCCCATCAGGGTGCGTCCGGTTATCATGAGGTCCGGCCTTGCCGCATACAGGGCCTCGTCCACCAGGAAATACTCCTGCTCCCATCCAAGATAGGAGACCACCTTATCCACATTAGGGTCGAAGAGCCTGCAGATGGGTACTGCAGCATCGGAAACCGCCTTGAGGGCCTTCTTGAGAGGGGTCTTGCAGTCCAGGGCTTCTCCCGTATATGAAATGAATACGGTGGGGATGCAAAGCGTGTCCCCCTCTATGAACACGGGGGAAGTGGGATCCCAGGCCGTGTAGCCACGGGCCTCGAAAGTGGCACGGATGCCTCCGCTGGGGAAGGAGGAGGCGTCGGGCTCCTGCTGAATGAGGTCCTTGCCGCTGAAGGACTCAATGACACCGCCCTTGCCGTCGTAATCGATCAGGGAGTCGTGTTTCTCCGCAGTCGTCTCGGTCAGCGGCTGGAACCAGTGCGTGATGTGGGTCACACCATGTTCCATTGCCCACTCCTTCATTCCGTATGCGACTCCGTCAGCCGTGACCCTGTCAAGGGCTACGCCTTTGTCGATGCACTGAAGAAGGGCTGCGAGGGTTTTTGCGTCAAGGTACTTCTGCATCTTCCTGCGGTCGAAAACCAGTTCCGCGAAGTACTCGGAGCTTTTGGGAGCAGGGGCTTCCACCTTGAGGGCCTTCTTGACGAAGGACTCCTTTACGAGAGAGAATCTGTCATTTGTCATGGGTTCGTTTTCGTTTAAGTTGTACTATCTAAAAGAAGAAGGCCGGTCCTCCAGGGAGTCCGGCCTAAATATCATTGTGAGTTTTGAAGTTTCCTGTCTATGCTATATGCCGGAAATGAAGCACAGTGAAACTCAGGGCCTGCTGCTGGTCCTGATTATTCCAATTTGAATTATTCCAGTTGTATGTTGACATTGCTCTCATTTCGTGTGTCTCTGGGTGCAAAGCTAGGGCATTTTTTCTGAAATGCAACACTTTTTTTGAATTTTTTCTACTTAATGAAATATTTTTTCAGAAAATACGTAACTTGCGGTGGTTTATGGTTTTAAAGATTTTTAAACTGACTTAAACGTTTTATTTTATCCATGTTCGTTTTTAGTGAACATGTGAACCTAAAAAAAGAAAGACTTATGTGCGGAATCGTAGGATACACCGGTAGCAGGGAGGCTTCCCCCATACTTATAGGAGGACTGCGTCGCCTGGAGTACAGGGGCTATGACAGTGCAGGATTGGCACTGCTTGGAGAGGACGGCGACATGCAGGTATACAAGGCCGTCGGCAAAGTTGCGAACCTGGAAGACCTCATTAAGGACAAGAACCTCTCAAGCGGGACAGGCATAGCCCATACCAGGTGGGCCACCCACGGGGCCCCATCCACCATCAACTCCCATCCCCACCAGTCCCAGTCCGGACGGTTTGCCATCGTCCATAACGGCATCATCGAGAACTACGCCGTCATCCGCAAGCGTCTCATGGGAATGGGGTACACTTTCCGCAGCGAGACCGACACCGAGGTTCTGGTCCAGCTACTTGAGTACATGGTCACCAACCGGGGAATCACTGACACGGTGGAGGCGGTGAGGGCCACTCTCAAGGAAGTCATCGGGGCCTATGCCATCTGCATACTGGACAGGACCCGTCCCGGGGAGATAATCCTCGCAAAGCAAAGTTCCCCCCTGGTCGTGGGTGTCGGAGAGGGGAACTCGGAGTTCTTTGTCGGGTCGGACGCATCGCCGATTGTGGAGTACACGAAGGAAGTCATCTATCTTGAAGACGCCCAGATTGCAAGGATAGTCCCGGGCCAGCCCATCAGCATAACCACGATAGAGAACAGGTGTGTCCAACCCCATGTCCAGCATCTTGAGATGAGCATCGGTTCGCTGGAGAAAGGGGGCTATGACCACTTCATGCTCAAGGAAATCTTCGAGCAGCCACAGGTCCTGCGTGACTGCATGAGGGGAAGGGTTCTTCCATCCAGGCACAGCATCGTCCTCTCCGCACTCTCCTCCCACAGCGAGGTCCTGACCCATGCTGGACGCTTCATCATCATTTCCTGCGGAACCAGCTGGCATGCGGGTCTCATCGGGAAGCAGCTCATCGAGAACTTCTGCGACACCCCGGTCGAGGTCGAGTATGCCTCGGAGTTCCGCTACCGCAACCCTGTCATCAGGAAGGATGACGTGGTGATAGCCATTTCCCAGTCGGGGGAGACGGCTGACACCCTTGCCGCAATGCAGCTTGCCAAGGAGAAAGGTGCGTTCCTTTTCGGGATCGTTAATGTCATCGGTTCTTCCATAGCCCGTACCGCCACGACCGGAATCTACACCCATGTGGGACCCGAGGTGGGTGTGGCCTCGACGAAGGCCTTCACGGGCCAGCTCACCGTCCTGTCGATGTTCGCCCTGGCGCTGGGTCACCTGAAGGGCACGATAACGGACGGGTTCTACCATGAGGCGGTGGATGAGCTGTACCATATCCCGGACAAGATGGAGAAGGTCCTGGAAGAGGATGCGAGGATCGCGGACATGGCCAAGCAGTTTACATATGCCCGTAACTTCCTGTACCTTGGAAGAGGCTACAATTATCCCCTCGCCATGGAAGGAGCCTTGAAACTCAAGGAGATTTCCTACATCCATGCCGAAGGCTATCCCGCGGCAGAGATGAAGCACGGGCCCATAGCCCTCATAGATGCGGATATGCCGGTGGTGTTCGTTGCTACGCAGCGTCACATCTACGACAAGGCCATATCCAATATCCAGGAGGTCAAGTCCAGGAAGGGAAAGGTCTATGCGATCGTGTTCGAAGGGGACGAGAATGTGAGCAAGGTCGCGGACTTTGCAATAAAGGTCCCCGTGACGAGCGATTTTCTCTCTCCCATCGTAAGCACAGTCCCCCTGCAACTGCTGGCCTATCATGTGGCGGTGAACAAGGGACTGAACGTGGATATGCCCCGAAATCTCGCAAAGAGCGTGACTGTTGAATAGTTGATATTAAGTCACGGCGGAAGAAATATGAGAGGCCCATCTCCAGGAACTTTCCATCGGAGGTGGGCCAATCTTGTAAAAAAGGGGACAGCCACTACTGTTTGTTGGCAGTCAGAAATGGCCTGGGGGAGGTGTCGCTCATGTTCAACAAAGTTGGCGAGTCGTTTGGCAAAATCGACTGTGGAGGTTATATTTGCATTGTTGATCGGTTGTGTGCTTGGAATCGGTATGCGGATGCCCCTTCCTTCCTCTATTCCCGTTTCCCGACAAAATCGAGAATGATCCTATGAGAATAACCCTAATCTCACTTTGCGTACTGTACCTCTCACTCACCGCCTGTTCCGTGGACAAGGCGGAGCGAAGACCTTCTCCTTCAGCACCGACGACGTGCACTTCGCTTCTTTCCGAGTGTGACAAGTTGATTTCCCGGCACGAATATGACCGTGCCGTCGAGGAAGCCTTCCAAGCCCTTTCCATCGCCGAGGACCAGGACCTTGAGGAATACATGGCCGATGCACACATAAAGATAGCTGTCTCAAATCTGATGACAAACCATGATGCCAACGCCTGGAATCATTCCCTTGCCGCTGAGACGATATCCAGGGATGCAGGCTATGACTTGGGAATCACCGGGGCACTGATACTGAAAGGGAAAGTCTGTTCCTATGCGGGACTCTCCCCGGAGACTTCACGGGATGACGAGGGAATAGAGTATGCGGAAGAGGCCCTGCGGGTGGCGAAGGAAGGTGGTCTCGCCCGCCAGGAGGCTGAAGCATGGTTCCTTTTGTCAGAACTGTATGTCAACAAGAACAGGTGGAACAAAATCATAGACAAGACCCTCTATGCGAAGGCTGGTGAATGCCTCTCCAGGGCTGAGACCATTGTAAAGGACAATGACCTTGAGGACCTTCGTTCAAAAGCATTCCGCTACTGGATCCGTTATTACCGTCAAGGAGGAAAGTTGGAGGAGGCTCTTTCATACTGCAATAATTCCCTTGAGGAATTATCCCAGACGGACTTCTTGCTGAAAATGCAGCTTTACGAGCAGCTTACCTCCATGTATGCTGCCCTCGGAAGGGTCGAGGAGTCCCAACAGAGTCATGAGCAGGAAATGTACAATACGTACAAGTACCTTGACAGTGTACTCGAGAGCAAACAGCAGGAGTTGGATGTCCTGCATGAGACGTCCCGGAAACAACTTGAAATAGAGAGGCGGGACGGTCAAATCAAAGTGCTCATAATATCCCTCATTCTGCTCCTCTTCATTATTATCTGGATTGTCAAGTGGGTGATGGATATTAAAAAGCACAACGCTGCCCTGCAGAAAGCCAACCTTGAGAAGGAGCAGCTCCTTCTGCTTGTGTCCAAGGACTTTGCGAATCCGACACTCCGTCAGAAAAATGCCGTCGAGGACCTGGTGAACCATATATCCTCTCTTCCCCGGAAGGAACTCGAGGAACGCTGCTCCGCCCTTGTGAAAGATGCCGGCAACCTGAACGAGGAGGTCGCCGAGTATGTCGTGGACCTTGTAATGAAAAGGCGCGAGATGGCATCCAGCGCCGGATTGACCCAGCGTGAAATCGAAATCATCCGCCTGAGCAGCGAGGCCAAGACAGCCCGTGAGATAGCGGAGATCCTTCATCTCAGCACGAGGACCGTCAGTAACCACAAACAGAACATCTATTCCAAGCTTGATGTGAGCAACAACACTGAGATGCTTGTGAAGGCACGGGAAATGGGCATCATCTCCTAGGGACTTTTGCAAAAAAGAGCCGTGGATGTTAAATTTGTACTCCCAAAGTTCAACGATCCATGTCCTCCAGTGCAGATTATATGTTCCCGACCTCCAGGAAAGAAGTCGAAGCCCTCGGTTGGGACTATATAGACATCATCTTCTTCACCGGTGATGCCTTCATCGACCATCCCTCCTTCGGGACGGCCGCGATTTCAAGGTATCTCCAGAAGTTCGGATACAGGATAGCGGTGGTGCCCCAGCCCAACTGGAGGGACGACCTGCGGGATTTTAGGAAACTCGGCACTCCA
This sequence comes from uncultured Bacteroidales bacterium, assembly GCA_905235445.1. Lineage (GTDB taxonomy): Bacteria > Bacteroidota > Bacteroidia > Bacteroidales > UBA932 > Cryptobacteroides. The sequence continues at coordinate 293 of CAJOLJ010000049.1, read as the reverse complement.
AGACTGTATTTTGCGGTGAACTCCGGGGCGATGGATTCCATGGTGAACCACTACACGGCAGCCAAGAGGCTCCGACATGACGATGCCTACACCCCCGAAGGGAAGGCAGGGGCAAGGCCGGATTACGCGGTCACCGTATACACTCAGATTCTCAAGAAACTCTACCCGGACATCCCCGTTGTCATCGGTGGCATCGAGGCATCTCTGCGAAGGGTAACCCACTATGACTGGTGGCAGGACAAGCTGCTTCCGTCGGTACTGGTTTCCAGCGGGGCCAACTACCTGTGCTACGG
>CAJOLJ010000048.1 GCA_905235445.1 uncultured Bacteroidales bacterium | reverse complement strand
CTCTTTTCCCGGGTATAGGGGAAAGAGTGACCTTTCATTATGTCGTTGGCAGTCCCAGTGAGATGGACAATGGCGATAGGTGCAAGTTTGGGATTGTGGACTGCAACCATGGAGAGAGACGGTGGCGGCACTTGCGCTATTTTCCCACGACACTCCTATAGGGGGCGTTTGAGATTGCTTCCCAAGCTGCGAAGCCGGAGAATTTCTGCAATGAGAGTTTTCACTTTCGTTTGTTTATTGGCACCCGTTTTGTAAATTTGTAAACGGCCTATAGTCTGTTTACAAGTACTGTAGTCAAGTCTCCTTTTTTTGATATGGAAGGCATGTATAATACACTGATGGATAGGATGAGGAATTACTCATCCGTCTTTTCGCGTGCCGTTTTTTCCAATATCATTAAGTTCCAGGATGTGACTCCTATTGATGCCGTCGGAAAAACATATGATTCCGACTTGCTGCAGAAAGATACCATGTCATATTTGGACTATCTGGCAAAGATGTACGATGCTCTCAAGGTCCATTATCGTTGTGAGTATGTATACAAGAATATAGTTGTCAATCAACTCCTTCGTACTTATGCTGGGCCTAATACGGTTATCTTAAATGAATTCCATGTCGGGGATTCGGTGGCCGACATCGTCCTATTCAATGGGAACAGTAGGGCCTATGAGATTAAAACTGACTTGGACACCCCCAGACGGCTGAGTTCACAACTTGATACCTACACGCATTTCTTCCAGGAGACATATATAGTCATCCCTGAAAGTCTGTATGACGAATATTTGGCTATTGTCGATGGGAACATTGGGATCATAGTCCTTGAAGGGTGCGGAAAACGATTAAAACTGGCTAAATACAGAGAAGCCACAGAAAATAGTTCCATTGATTTTGACATATTGAAGCGAACACTCAGAATTCCCGAATACGAGGGGATTGTACGCTCTTATTATTCGAGTCTTCCGGATGTCGGTTATTATGAAATGTATGATGCTTGTTGGGATCAAATCAGCAAAATCCCCAATTCGGAATTAATCCAGTCAATCAATACCGTTATCAAGAAGAGAAAAAACAACACTCTGTTTCTTAATCATTATGAGCAGTATCTTCGTCAAATGTGTCTTGCAATGAACGTCAACGAGAAGCAATATAGCCAGTTGTATTCAACTCTTTGTAAACAAGTTGTTTTTTGAACCATGTATTTCCCTTTCCTCAATATGTGGTTATAGCGCTGCGAATGTACACTTTTAGTCAGAATGATATGTACAGGTTTTCGCACAAAGAATGTACATATTTATAAAAACGGTAAGGAACAGGTGCAAAAATAGAGATTATTTTTTACAATCTGGCTCTCCTAGATTTTCCTTTTAGCTCTACTCTGTGAGAGTTTGCCATGAGACGATCCATGATGGCATCAGCAAGAGTTGGTTCTTTTATGTATTCGTACCACTGGTTGATGGGTAGTTGAGCCGTGACGATAATGGATTTCCTGTCATAGAACTCCTCTAGGACCTCCAGGAAAGCTAGCCTGGCATAGTTGCTCAGAGGTTGGAGCCCCCAGTCATCAAAGATCACGAGGTCGTTCCTGGAAAGACGCTTGAGCATCTTGCCGAATGTTCCTTCGGTCTTGGCCAGAGTCGCATCCTCAATGAAGTGGCCCATGGGGTAGTATTCTGCTTTGAGCCCCATCCGGCAAGCCTGTCTACCCAGAGCGCTGGCGAGATATGATTTGCCGCAGCCCGTGGGACCTTGTATCAGGATGTTCTGTTTGCTGCGCACGAAGGAGCAGTCTGCTAACCTGAGGAGCATATCCTTGGTTATGTTCCTTTCCGGTCCCGTCTCGAACCCCTCGACTGATGCGTTATACCTTATGTGGCTCTTCTTCATGAGCCTCTCCGCCTGTTTCTGTTCACGTGTGCTCTCTTCCGCATCGACCAGCATTGCTATGCCCTCGTCAAGCGTGGGCATCTCATTTACTGGGAGGCTCAGTATGGCATTATACCTGTTGGCCATGCCCTCGAGCTTTAGCCTGCACAGGCCCTGTATGGTTTCTTTTCTGTTGATCATCGTTGTATGTTTTTCTTGATTTAGGTGATGACCGGGGCGTCGTGAACGCCCCGGGTGTGAAGTGTTGCGGCGTATCAGGGACGTATATGTCCCGCCCATGGATTCGCCTATGTGTATTCCTCCGGGCCTCTCACGTCCTCGTTATTAGGCATGTAGGGCTCGTCCGGGTAATTGATGGGAGCCAGGTCCACATTCTTCGACAGGATGTCATGCAGGGCCCTGTAAGAGGGCGGAATGCCCAGTCTGGACAGCCTTTGACAGGCTTTCTCCAGCCTTGGGTTGGTGAACTTCCTGCCTAGTGCCAAGACGCTGCCGCACGTCTTATATGCCTGCTCTGGGTAGGGCCTGCTCCTCAGCAGGCTTTCCATCGCTGCTGCCGTGAATGGGCCTATCATCTGTCCCAGCTCCATGTATCGTGCGGCGTTCCTCTCAGAAGACTTGCGCCACTCCCTATGATCGGTGGGCATGTGCTCTTTCTTGGTCTCCCAGTTGTTCCCCTGGTTTAGCCTTCTGTCGTGGGTCGCGACGCGCTCCCCGCCCACATATATTTCAACCGTCTTGTAGTTGTAGCGCACAACGGCGGCCTGGCCGATGTACTTGTAGGGCACGCTGTAATGCTCCGTCTCGGACATGAGGCCGATATGGTATGTGCTGCTGATCTCCTTCATCACCTTGCTGTACATGTATGTGTACTCCTGTTCGGGGAGTGGTATCATGTAAGGCTTCTCTTCTTTCTCGTATATCTCTCGACGTGACCTGCCTGGCCGGACATCGCCATTTATCTGATCGCTAATCTCTTCCAGCCGTGCGTTGATGTCCTCAAGGGAGTAGTACACCTCGGGAACCCCGCTACCTTCACCGGTCAATATGGCGGCATAACCAGTCACGTAGTAGACGTTCACTCCTCCTTCCACTGCGCCTTTGTCGCGGGGGCGCCTGACACGTGTGCTCTTGAGCTCCGTGTTGTAGTACAAGGCCCACTCGCTTGCTGCATCCGTGAATGTCGGGTCGTGACGGTCAGGCTTGCTTACCCACTGTTTCATGTTGTCGGAGATGACTGTCTTCGTCACTCCTCCGAAGTAAGTCATCGCCTTGGATATGCCGTTGAAGAGGTTCTCCATCGTCATTTCCAGCATCCCGATGGCGAAGACAAGCTTGGAGTATGACAATATGACGATCAGGACGTACACCTTTTTGCATTCCCCTGTCCTCGGGTCAATTATCCACAGGACATCACCGGCGAAGTCAACCTGACACTCGAAAGCGGGATTCAACACATTGTGGTACTTGTAGTCATGGTCCTTGATGTATTTCTGGACGGTCAGGCGGAAACGGGTTTCACCGTATGCCAGCTCTTTGGCCTCCAAACGGTAGGATTTGTACAGCAACTTGTAGGTCATCCTCGGCAGGGTCATGCGGCTTGCGTACTCCTGGAGTTTGCCTTTGAGGAAATCATCCTTCTCCGCCTCGATGCGTTTGTGACCGCAGTCCTCAACCATGATTGATTGAAGTTCACCGTCGCTCATTGCGATGAGTTCTTCGTAGGTGAAGCCTGAAAGTTCTGCACGTTCTTTGTAAGTGCGGATGGACGTGCGAGCCAATTTCCGCCTCCTTTCGATCTCATAGGGACAGCCCAATCGAGAGATCCCTTAGAATCAGCTTCAATAGATACATGCTGGTCTTAAGATTTGACATGGCTAATGATGTGTTTAGAAAATTAATGTTATTTAAAAGAACACAAATTTAGCCATGTTTCATGTTGTCTAGCTGATTGTTATTGTGAACATTTCATTGTGCGCCGAAGTGTACTTTTCATTCTGCTCCGGAAAGAAGCCGGGCGGCATTTCGCCTTTTGACCTCCTAGCTTCCCATGCGCATCGCGACTGCGAGATGGACATTTCATTGTGCGCCAAAGTGTACTTTTCATTCTGCTCCGGAAAGAAGCCGGGCGGCATTTGGCCTTTGGACTTCCTCTCGTCCCATGCGCATCGCGACTGCGAGATGGACATTTCATTGTGCGCCCGCAGATGCGGGCAGAGCGGATGCGGGATATTCAGCCCGCCAACAATGTTCCCTTTTGTAAACATTGTTACAAGTTAGATTCAAGGGATACCCATGCAAGAAGATTCCAAACAGGAACTTTCCATACATAATTTTTTCTTTGAATGACATGGTGCTATTTTTTATTGAATTCATACCAGTACATTCAAAGTGCGATTTCTTGTACATTTCAAACCGCTACGGGGTGTACATTCGATGCACGCTTACCAGGCGAAAGTTGGAGGCTAAAGGCTGGAGTGTAGTCATCGTCTGGGAGTGCCAGCTGAAGAAGGCGAATATCGATGCTACCGTCGCTCGTGTTTCCGACGAGATTGTCCGGAACGGGGAAGCCTATCGCGCTGCCCAAGAAGAGAGAAGAAACGCTCGGGAGGAATACCGGCGGGAGAGGAAGGCCCGGAAAGAACGAGAACAATCTCTCTTGAAAGAGGTGAAATCCCTATAACCCCGGTCACTCCATCCTTCTCCGAAAGGTGCCCGCCTGCGAGCAACTTTTTTTATTGCGAAATCTCGATTTTTGGGATATTTTTTGGGATACTCTTAATGAAAAATGGCCCTGAGATAACTCAGAGCCACATTTCAGCGGAGGGGACGAGATTCGAACTCGTGATACAGTTTCCCGTATGCAGGTTTAGCAAACCTGTGGATTCAGCCACTCTCCCACCCCTCCGGGTCGGGTTTTGAGACCGAATTTCCAATTGAATTGGATTGCAAAGATACGGATTCTTTTTTAATATCCAAGAAATTTCATCTTTCTGAAATTTTGGGCTGCGCTTACTGCTTGGCGGAACCCTCCTGAAGCTTCTTAGCCACAGCCAGAATCTTTGCACCCATACCGATTGTGTAGCCCTGGGACTTGAACACAACTTCTTCTTTGTTGTTCATGACCAGCACTATCGGAAGCCTTTCCTCACTGACTTTCAAGTTCTTGGTTGCCTGTGAGAGAACTTCTCCCTTGTCTATTCCGAAGACCACCGTCGAAGGAAGGTTGCCGTAGCGGCCTGCTGAGATTTCTGTCTGGAGTCGTGCCATTTCAGCCTCGCTTCGGGTCAGCAGGACAATGGGGATGGCGCAGCTCTCCAGTGAGGTCTTTTCTTCCGCGATATCGTGTAGAACATGATTTGTGGGTTCCAAGCCTACTGAAAGAACAGCCAGTGCATAGGGACCGTCACCAACTTTTGAATGAACAGTGGCCGAGTCACCGATTTTGTCCGTGGTGGGATATATGAGGGTCTTGCCGTCGAAGTTTCCTTCGACAGAAAGTGTCTCAGGGATTGTTTCGATGCGCACAGGCACCTGGATTGTCTGTCCTGCAGTGACATGGAACAGTGTTACGGTAACAGGAGTCGACCCGTCGGAAAGTCGGCTACCAGAACACATCAGATAGTTACCCTCCTCCAGTTCCGTTCCCGGAGCGATGTTGCCCCGGGGGGCGTTGCCACCCCGTGCAGGACCGCCCGGACCACGCTGACGGCGGGCGGGACCATCCCCCATCCCGACAAAGACACCGCGGAGGGTACCGTCCTCAATCTTGGACACAGTGTAATTACGTCCGAAAGACGGGTTCTCTTCACCTTCAACGGGAGTTGATGTGAGCAGTACACGTCCCATTGGACGGGCTGCAACTTCGCTTGCAGCCTCAAAGTCCACGCTTCTCCAATCTCCTGAAGGAGCCCCAAAGGCTCCTCCACGTCCCATGCCGCCTCCGAAGGGACCGGCAGCAGAAGGGGCGGAAGGATCACTCTTGATGGCATTGTACTGCATCTTTCCGCTGACGCGGTCCTGCCTGGCCTCAAATCCGAATGTGCGGCAGAGGGCTATGAAAAACAGATTGCGTGAGTGCGCATCGGTAAGGCGTCCTTCCCACACTCCCCTTGGAGAAATCGGAATGCTCCAGAATAGGGGATTGTCATCCACGGTGATGTTATCCTTTATCCATGCAAGTATTGCGGGAACTCCCTTTGTGGGGTCTCCGCCGCCTGCGAATGCCTTCTGGAGGTCAGCGGGGATATTCTGGAGGAAATATCCCTTATATGGAGAGAGGAACTCGCTCCCGATGCGGGGAGAGAGAATGCTCTCCTTTGCGTTGTAGCTGTCCCAAAGCACCTCGGATGTAACGTCGTGCAGGTCCTTTGCGCTGAGAGAGCGAAGAAGGCGGACGGCACGTTCTTTATCCTCAGCCTGCTCCAGGAAGGAAGCTATCACTCTGTGGTTGCCGCTGCTTCCTACCAGCAGCTGTGCCGCAGCCTCCGGAAGGGATTTCTCCTTCACGTAGGCGGCTGCGCTCTCAGGTGAGAAGAATGTGGCCATGTATGCTTTGCGCACTGCGTCTTCCTCCTTCATGCGTCGGTCGTTCTCCGCACGCATTTCAGGGGTGACAGTGGGGAGTACCACATCCTCCACCGGAGGGACGATGTGCATGAGGGTTGCATCAATGGGACTTCCGACGGGGTCGTCCAAAACGATGGTCACGTCAACGTCCTCCCCGAACGTCACTTTCCTGAAACCGTAATGGCCATCCTTGGATGCCCAGACGAGCAGGTCACCCAGTCCGGCACTGAGGAAGGAGTCCCCGTTTTTATCGGAGTACTTGGTAACGGCGGGATAGAAAGAGGATGAGTTGTAAATGCAGAAGTCAACACGTGCTCCTTCTACGGGAGCCCCGGAGGTGTCCTCTATCCGGAAATTCACTCGTGCTGTCTTGGCGTAGTTGCCGATGAGGTTGATTTCCGTGTAATTGGGGCTTCTTAGCACAACTTCCTCTTCGCCCCAGTACTCGCCGAACACTTTGGTGTGGGTGAGCATCGCACGGGATGCGGGGGCATTGAACCAACCGAGGTTCAGCACAGCCTCCGGTTCGCAGGCACCCAGGAACCACCATTGTCCGTCAGCCCAGGCCTCGACCCAGGCATGGTTGCTCTCGGTGTGGGCCCATCGAGGGGTGTATACCTGCCTTGCGGGAATGCCTACTGAACGCAGGGCGGCAACCGTGAAGGTGGATTCCTCACCGCAACGCCCCAGGGTGGTCATGACTGTTGCCAGGGGAGCGCTGGTCCTGGCATCCGAAGGCTGGTAGGTCACTTTGGAGTGGCACCAATGATTGACTTCCAGGATTGCATCCTTCATGGAAAGGTTCTCCACAAGGGGCTTCAATTCATCATAGAAGACAAGGCGGGCGGAGTCCAGGGGTTCATTGTTGGTGCGGAGCGGCAGCACGAAATGCCTGAAGAACAGTTCCGGGACATCCTTGCCCCAGGGGAGTTCCGCCTTTGCCTGGAACGTCTTGCGGACATTGTCCAGATAGAAGGAGGTAGGGTAGTCCGTTAGGTCAGCTACCGGCATATAGGCGTAGAGGAATTCCAGGGCCTCCCTTTCAGGGACGCTGACATCCGGGCCGGGGTTGTAAAAACGCGATAGCTGAGCCTGCGAAAGTCGCTGTTCCAGTGTCTTGTGGACATTCTTGCGATAGGAGCCGTCCGATATGAAATGCTCGGCGCCATTGCAGCCGAACAGGGTGCACAGGGAGAGGAGGAGCGGAAGAAGTTTTCTCATGTTGAAGATGGGAATGAGATTGTTGGGAAAAGCGGTGAAAGTGAAGGATGAAAGAGGGTGGTTTCATCCTAAAAATAGAGACCGATTACTGAAGGAAAGGGTAATCGGTCCTGGGACTACCCGGAAGGGCTCCTGAGCCAAAAGGCGTTGGGACCTCCCGGGGGGTGTCTTCTGTCTACGTGTTTGTGGGTTTTTCTACCTGTACTGCGCAAACTCGATGTCTGTCTCTGCCCTTCTTGCGAGCACGGGGACCTTGGTCGCTTTCTGGAGATTGTCAGCGACACCTTCAGCATCCCCCTGACGTGCAGCGATGATGGCCTTTAGGTAAGCCACTCTCTCGCTCTTGCACATGGCGGATTTCTTGGCGGTATCGATATCGCCGTCCAGGATGTAAGCAAGAGTCTTGTTGAAGCAGCAGCCGGGAGCGTCCTTGAGGTTCTTGGCTGCGGAAGAGTAGTTGCCCTGGAGGATATCGACAATACCCTGGTTGGCGGTGGAGAGGGCATTGTTAGCTTTCTTGAAATGGCGGGTTGCCTCATCCAGGTTGCCATCCTGCATCTCGATGATTCCGAGGGCGTTCTCCACGTCTGCGTCAACATTCTTGACGGACTTGAATGCTCTCTTGGCTGCAGCGGTCTTGCCGGCCTCGAGGTTCACGACACCCAGGTTGAAGCGGGCCCTGTCGCTGTCGAACTTGTCGATTGCGGTCTGATAGAGGTCAATCTTCTTGGAGGTTCCCTTCGCTACGGAAGCGACCCTGAGGATGGCCTCCTCGTCGAGGATGTCAAGGTTCTCGTCAACGAGCTTGAGGAGTTCGTCGTTAGTGTAGTTCTGGTACTCGACGTCTGCGATGAAGCGGGCACGGCGGAGTTCGGGAAGGATGCTGTTCTTGAGGGAAAGATAAATCTCCGACATGTTCTTTATCTCATTCTCCCTCACTGCGGGATCGGAGTACATGTTCAGCACCCTCAGGATGAGGTCCTTGTCCTCGATGTCAGACTGGGCGACCAGTGCCTGGAAGCCTTCCCAGTCCTGGCCCATGCTGCTGACCTCGGGATCTGCAGCCCCGGAGTCCTTCATGACTTTGTCCCAAGCCTTGTCAGCGGTCTCGGAACGGGCCTTTGAGAGTTTGGTGTTGAGTTTCTCACCGCCTTCGGGAGAAGCGTAGGCAATGATCTTGGTCCCGGTGACTTTCATCCTGTCGTCGTCCTTGATGGCCTGCAGTGCCTGCTGGAAATTCTGGATGGAAGGGGAGTTGAGTTCCTTGGCGGAAACGTCAGAGGAGTTCACTGCGTACTTGATCTGTCCCTCCGCGGTCTGGTGGAGGACCTCCTGGTAGTTGTCCTCCTTGAGGCTTATGAAACCGCTCTTGTCAACGAGCATGTAGGTGGTGTTGGTGCCGTCGGCAACTTTCTTTACGGGCAGGGTGTAGGTCTTGTTGCCTAGGGAGGCGACGCCGCGAAGTTCCAGTCTTGCGGTCTCCATTCCTTCAACGAAGTCGAAATGCACTCTTTCCTTCACGGTCTGTCCCTTGGAGGATACGGCCTTATAGTTATCCTTGACTTTTTCTCCCTGATAGACCAGGGGTCTCATTTTTGCCTCGCCGCCTTCATATACGAGGACAGGGGTTACGGTGAGGATGGCGTTGGGATTAAAGTAGTTCTCGGGATAGGTTACGGTGAGCACCGCATCGATGTTCTCGGCAATGGCCTCGAGCACCGGGGGCTCGCAAGTGACGGAGATGTTCTGGGCCATCTGGGCCATTTTCTCAGCCGAGGAGCAAGATGCCAATGAAAAAGCGAGGATGATTCCTGCGATAATGCTTAAACGAATCTTCATATTTAGATAATGATAATGTTTTAGAGATAATGATAATGTTTTAGCGTACTTTGTCGGGAGGGGTGGTTGGGACTCCCTCCCAGAAACGCAAATATAACACTTTTTTCGCCACTCTTCCCATATCGCATTATTTATTCTTGCCCTTTTGCGGGACTGTTCAAAGGTATGACAAAATGGCATATTCCGGTTTTTTTCATATCTTTGTCTTTTGTAGGGAGAAGTGGTCGAAAGATACTTTCCCAAAAGAGGAAAGATCGCCCTGTGGCGGCCATCAAGCAGAAGGCTCCTTATTTTAATTAATTCATCTCGCATGACTCCCCGGTAGGGAAGTGCGAGCGGAAGAAAATGCAAATGGATACACAAGAACTTCAGAGACTGAAGAATAAATTCGACATCATCGGAGACGATGCCTCACTGAACCTTGCCCTTGAAATGGCCGTGGCGGTGGGACCGACCGACCTAACCGTGCTGGTTACGGGAGAGAGCGGGGTCGGAAAGGATGTCATCCCAAAAATCATACATCAGAATTCCCTGAGAAAGACAGGGAAGTATCTTGCCGTCAACTGTGCCGCCATTCCTGAAGGGACCGTGGACTCGGAACTTTTCGGACACGAGAAGGGCTCATTCACAGGGGCGGTGGATTCCAGGAAAGGATATTTCGAGGAGGCAGACGGAGGAACCCTGTTCCTCGATGAAATCGGCGAGCTCCCCCTTGCCACCCAGGCCAAACTCCTCAGGGTGCTCCAGAGCGGTGAGTACATCCGTGTCGGTTCCTCGAAGGTCGGGAAGACGAATGTGAGGCTCATTGCGGCCACGAACGTGAATCTGCAGGACTCCGTCGCAAGGGGAAAGTTCCGCCAGGACCTCTATTACCGCCTCAGCGCAATCCAGATTTCCCTTCCGCCCCTCCGTGAAAGGAAGGAGGATACCTATCTTCTTTTCAGGAAGTTCACATCCGATTTCTCGGAAAAGTACGGCTGGAGGAAAGTGAACCTGACCAGAGATGCGGTGGAACTTCTCAAGAACTATCGCTGGCCCGGCAATATCAGGGAACTGCAGAGCGTAGCCAACGCCGTATCCCTGTTCGAGTCCTCCAAGGTCACGCCGTCCGCAGGCAGGATTGAAATAGATGCCAAGACCCTTTCCAAGTACCTCGGAAACCCCAATGGCGAGCAGATGCTCCCGGCGGTCATCCCTTCTCATAATTCGGGGATGACGGACGATGAGAAGTCCCTGATATTCGAGAGGCTCCGTTACCTGGAGCTGGTGGTGGGGCAGATGAACAAGATCCTGAAGAACCTTAGCGGGGATGGCACCTCTACGGCCGCCTCCCAGGCCGCTTACCATTCACAGGTTCCGGCCGAGAACCCCTCTTATCCCTCGACACCCGATGTGCCCTGGGAAAGAAGCGACGCTCCCGATGATATCGATATCCAGGACAATGTTTCTTATGACTCCCATGTGCAGATGTCTCCTTCCGCCCCCTCGGGGAGGGACATCTCCTATCAGGACGTGGACGACCAGTCGCACTTCAAGGATGCAGAGACATCACTGCTTATAAAGGGCATGAGCGAGGAGTACATCCGCAGGGCCCTGGAAAAATATCACGGCAACCGCAAGAAGGCCGCCGAGGCTCTGGGAATATCGGAAAGGACCCTGTACCGCAGGCTTCCCGAGGAATTCAGGAAAGAAAAAAAGAAGTAGAACCGATGAAAAGAGTCTTTCACAGAAAAACATTATTGGGGCTGTGCTCTGCAATAGCCCTTCTCGCAGCATCCCTTCTCGCCCCGTCCTGCGGCATCTACTCTTTCTCTGGGACCTCCATAGAGCCGGACGTGAAAACCGTTACGATAAACTATTTCGAGTACAAGGCTCTCAGGGTGAACCCCTCACTGAGCAATGACCTCACTGAGGCCCTCAAGGACAAGTTCCGCAAGATGACCCGCCTCATCGAGGTGGACCTTGACGGGGACATGGAGATAAGCGGGGAAGTCACGGGCTACGATACCAAGGCCATGGCCGTCACCGCGGGGGAGATTGCGGCCCAGAACCGCCTGACTGTCTCGGTGAAGATCTCCTACATGAACAGGAAACATCCCGAGGATGATTTCGAGAAGTCTTTCTCGGCATACGCCGATTATGATTCCAGCAACTCCCTTGACTCTGTTGAGGGCACCCTCTGTGAGCAGATAGTGGAGCAGCTGGTCGAGGATATACTTAATGCCACCGTGGCCAACTGGTAAAGTACGATGGACAGGGATTACATTAACATCAAGACTCTCACCCTCGAGGAACTGGCCGGGGTCGTGAACCTGTATCCATGGTTCGGTGCCGCAAGACGGGAACTCAGCCTTCGCATGGCCCGCCTCGGAGGCGAGGCCTGGGGAATACAGCAGTACGGTGATGCCGCCCTGTATGTGGGGGACAGGAAAGTTATCGCTGAACTTCTCCGGGAAAGGGGAGGGGACTATTCCGACAAGGACCTCGAGGAGCTCCTTCGGATGTTCATCAGGGATGACGACACATCCCCCGACGGGGAGAGGAAGTCCGTCCGGGTCACCGGCGGGGACTTTTTCACCCAGGCCCAGTACGACAAGGTCCGCAGGGAAGAGGACAATGTATTCTCCAGGTTCGCCGCAAAAACCAAAAAGGAAACGGAGAGCTCAAGTTCCGATGAAATCGGGGAGGAGTTCTGCACCGAGACACTCGCCCAAATATACCTGGATCAGGGCTATCCCGAAAAGGCAAGAAAGATTTATTCGGCTCTTCTCTTGAAATTTCCAGAAAAAAATGCTTACTTTGCGTCCCTTATCCGAAAAATCGATGGGAACTAGGTGTCCCCGATGGATTTCCGCAAATATTTAGATAACGAAATTATACAATAATATGAACTGGTTATTCGTAACTCTGACCGTACTTATAGTCATAGCCAGCGTGCTCGTGACACTGGTTGTCCTCCTCCAGAATGGCAAGGGAGAAGGTCTCGCTAGCAACTTCGTCGCCGCAAACCAGACCTTCGGCGTTCGCCAGGCCGCTGACATCCTCGAGAAAATCACCTGGGGCCTCGTAGCTTTCATCCTCGTTTTCTCCATCGTCACTTCCTTCACTACCGGTACCTCCGGAGCAGTTGTGGACGTTACCGAGAAGGTTGAGAACGCAGCGACCACAACCACCCAGCCCGAGTTCCCCACCGCTCCCATCCAGGCCAATCCCCAGGAAGATCCTTCCAACTAGTACGGGTTCAAAGTGTCAGAAAGTCTACTTTTCTGACTATTTTTCCGAATATTTCACTTTTTGCATGACAAATTGTCCTGCAATTAGTTAAGGAATAAAGTTTGATTCTAGCCGTGTGGCAAGTGCCCACACGGCTATTTCTGCATATGCCTGTGGAGGCTGCCACCAGGATACAAAATAAACATAAGGATACACAACAATATGGATAACTACGGAAATACCGCCCAGAACCCTAGGCGACCTTCTGCGCAGCCCTCTCTGCAGTTCCTTCCGAAGTTCGCGGTCAACCTCAATGACCTTGCAGCCCAAGGCAAGCTTGACCCGGTAATCGGCAGGGACGATGAAATAAGGCGTGTCCTTCAGATACTGTCACGAAGGACCAAGAACAATCCCATCCTCATCGGTGAGCCGGGAGTCGGCAAGACCGCCATATCCGAGGGCATAGCCCAGAAGATAGTGGACGGGCTGGTCCCGGAGAACCTTAAGGACAGGAAACTGTATTCCCTGGACATGGGTGCCCTCATAGCTGGCGCCAAGTATCAAGGAGAATTCGAGGAAAGGCTCAAAGGTGTCGTCAAGGAAGTTGTCGACAGCCAGGGCGAGATAATCCTCTTCATCGATGAAATCCATACCCTCGTGGGTGCAGGCAAGACTTCCGGTGCGATGGACGCTTCCAACATCCTGAAGCCCGCCCTTGCAAGGGGGGAGCTTCGCACCATAGGGTCCACCACCCTGGACGAATACCAGAAGTATTTCGAGACGGACAAGGCCCTCGAAAGGAGGTTCCAGATGGTGATGATTGATGAACCCAGCCCCGCCGAGTCCATTTCAATCCTTCGTGGCCTGAAGGAAAAGTACGAGAACCACCACAGGGTGCGCATCGAGGACGATGCCCTCATCGCCGCGGTCAACCTTTCACACCGTTACATCACCAACCGCTTCCTCCCGGACAAGGCGATAGACCTCGTGGACGAGGCCGCCTCGAAGCTCCGCCTCGAGATGAATTCGGTCCCCGAACCCATCGATGACCTCAACAGCCGCATCCGCCAGCTGGAAATCGAGCGGGAGGCCATAAAGAGGGAGGGGTTGTCACTGAAACTCGAGAAGATAGAGGAAGAGCTTAAGGAGCTCCAGGAGCAGCGCAATACCCTGATGGAGAAATGGAACGGCGAGAAGGATGTCCTCTCTTCCCTGCAGACCACCCGCCAGCAGCTGGAGGACTACAGGATACAGGCCCAGGCCGCAGAGCGCCAGGGCGACTATGGCAAGGTCGCCGAACTCCGCTACGGCAAGATGGCCGAGGCCCAGAAGAAGATTGACGAGCTGTCTGCCCGCCAGGCGGCTGTCGAGTCCCCGCTCGTAACGGAAGCGGTGACCGCCGAGGACATTGCCGAGGTTGTGGCGAAGTGGACTGGCATACCTGTCAAGAGAATGCTGGAAAGCGAGAAGGAAAAGCTTCTGCGCATGGAGGATGCCATCCACAAGAGAGTCGTGGGACAGGATCAAGCCATAGAGGCCGTATCCGACGCAGTGCGTCGCTCAAGGGCTGGACTCTCCAACGAGAAGAGACCCATCGGTTCGTTCCTTTTCATGGGAACCACTGGTGTGGGAAAGACCGAGCTTGCCAAGGCCCTTGCCGAGTTCCTCTTCAATGACGAGAACATGATGACAAGGATAGACATGAGCGAGTACCAGGAGCGTCACACGGTAAGCAGGCTCATCGGTGCGCCTCCGGGATACGTTGGCTACGACGAGGGTGGCCAGCTGACGGAGGCTGTTCGCCGCAAACCTTACTCGGTCATCCTCCTTGATGAAATCGAGAAAGCCCACCCCGATGTGTTCAACACCCTGCTCCAGGTGCTGGACGATGGTCGTCTGACCGACAACAAGGGCCGTACCGTGGACTTCAAGAACACCATTCTCATCATGACTTCCAATGCCGGTGCGGAGATCATCCAGAACTACATGGAGAGGCTCCCCGACATTGACGCGGGAGATGCCATTGCCCAGATGACAGCCATTTCCCGTCGCAAGGGCATGCTGGATGAATGCAGGGAGAAAGTCCTGGACGTGCTCAAGCAGTCCATCCGTCCCGAGTTCCTGAACCGTATCGACGAGATAATAATGTTCGATCCCCTTACAAAGGCCGATATCCGGGAAATCCTCCACATGCAGGAGGAGGACCTCAGGAAGAAGCTCTCCGAAGAGGGGGTGTCCGTCACCTTCACCACGGCCTTCGACGATTTCATGACGGAGAAGGGCTACAATCCCGCATACGGGGCGCGTCCCGTCAAGAGGATTCTCCAGAGGGAACTGGTGAACCAGATGGCAAAGGAGATCCTGGAAGGAAGGATAACGAGGGACAGCGAGATCATTGTCGACAGTGTCGGCGGAGAGGTCATACTGAATAACTCATAACGCAAGTCCATCCTCGAAGGGGGCGCTGCAATCAAGAACAAGATACTGTGGGAAGTTCCTTCCGAGCGGAGGAATTTCCCATTTTTTACGTTTATTTGTTTGCTTTCTTCAGTCATTGACTTAATTTTGCACGAGACATAGTTTAACCTTAGTTAAGTTAACGGTATTTCAAGATACAGATGGAACTTCTATACAGGGACTCCGAAGTCAAGGCGATAGACCGCCAGATATGGCTCTCGCAGAACAATCAGAGCCGTCTTGTGCTTATAACGGGAAAGAAAGGTACCGGCAAGACCGCCCTGGTCGTGACAGCTACCGAGAACTACCCCACAATCTATATCCGCATGACAGGAAGGGCGGAGAGCATGATAGTGTCCGCAGCCAAGGCCAAGGTGTCCGAGGTCCTCAGGGAGTATGTCCCCTCTACCGTGGACACCCTCCAAGCCCTCGTGGCATTCATGATGGACGTGTCCCTGAAAAAAAACTTTGCACTGGTGCTGGACTCCTTCGACGATTACATCGGAAAGGATACCGCAAAGTGCCAGATCCTGCGTCAGAAGTGGCAGGAGACCAGGGAGGAGGGCAGGATGTGCCTTGTCATTATCACCACAAACCCCTTCGTCACTTCCTCCATCTTCTACAGCCAGGGTTCCCCCTTCTCCAATATCATTGACTGCAAACTCGAGCTCTCACCCCTTTCGATGGCCCAGATACGGGAGTGCATGTCCGTCAAGGGCAAGATTCCCCAAAATGAAGACGTGCTCCAGATGTACATGGTCACCGGCGGGGTCCCGGATAAAGTGCAAAGGCTCCTGAAAGCGGGATGCACCGAGAGAAGGCAGATACTGCGCCAGTCGCTCGTCACAGATCCGCTCTATCGTCAGGAATGTATCACCCACCTCAACTCCACCCTCGGCAAGACCAAGGACGTGTACATGTCCATCCTGCAGCTCATAGCACAGGGCTACTGTACGCAGGCTGACATAGAGGAACAGATAGGAGGGTTCAATGTCGGGGGACACCTGTCCAAGCTGGAGGTGGAATACGGGCTCATCCGCAAGGTGCGTCCCCTGCTGGCTCCGCCCACGAGCCGCAACGTGGTGCGTTTCGAGATAGAGGATGTGGCGATAATGACATATCTCAGATATGTCGAGGGGAACAGGGACCTTGCGGAAACATTCCATTTCAAGGCGATTTATTCCACCGCGGATGCGGACTTCGAGCAGTACGCCAAAATAGTCCTGGTAAGGTATTACAGGGAACTGCTCGCCCTTCAGAATCCCACCCTGGAGGTGGGTGGTGTGTGGAAAGCGGGCGACCGTTCGGAAATCGACGTGATAGTGCTGGATTCCAAGAACAAGAAGGCTATGCTTGCTGATGTCCAGACGGTGGCCGACTCTTTCAACAAGACACGTTTCCTCGGGAAAATCAACGCCCTCAAGAGCGGTCCCCTGGGAGGATACGACCTCGATGCCAGGCTGCTTACCCTCGCAGACATGTAGCTGCGGCACTCCAAAGAAGAACCCCTGCACGGAAACAGACCATGCAGGGGCTTGTCTTTTACCGGGCAGTGGAAAACTATTCTTCTTCCGGCTGCTCGACCTCCTTTACTTCCAGAGTGAGGCCGTAGCTCTCTGCGACTGCACCTTTCCAGATATCGGTGTAACCGGGCTGGGTCAGGCCTGCGGGGATGTGCTCGGAATCTTCAGAGTGCTTGAACGAACCGTCGGGGTTCTGGGCCTTCACGTTCCCGTCCATGAATTTCACGAGCAAGACTGTCTCCATCTGCCTCCACTGATAGAACTGGTTCTGTGCAGTTGAAACCGAGAATGCGGTGAGGTGTTTCTTCACGGAGTCAAACTTGTTTGAAGTGTCCTCCTTGGGGTTGTAGGACTCGTTTCTCTTTTCAGCTTTGGCCATTTCCTTGTCGGCTACTTTCACGTAGAGGTCAAGGGCCTGGCTGTCGCATTTGCGGACCTGCTCGGCCGCGCTCTTCTCGAACTTGTCAATCCTCTCCCTTACGAAGGGAGCCATGATGTTGTACATCTTGTAGCAGGCGTTGGAGACGCGGTTGTTGATCCAGAAGGAGGCCTCGTCGGAGTAGGTTAGCATGTCGCCGTTGCCAACCTCGAAGCACTTGGGAACGGTGGTGCAGTTGGCATAGATGGGGGTCACATAGGATGTGGCTGCATCGTCGGTGCCGAACCAGATGATTGGTCCGATGACATCGGGGAAGGCGCTGCGGGCCTGGGCTACGAACCAGAACCCTGTCTGCTGGGTGGCAATGGCCCTCTCATTGGTGTATTCCTTGCCATCGAACTGGAAGGTCATGGGCCTCCAGCGGTAAGGGAGGGCGTTTCCGCCGGCTCCGATATCCTGGGTCATATCCATGGGAGTACCCTCGTAGTGGTCCCTCATCACGTCGGCGATGTTCTTGACGGTGAGCTTCTTGGCGGGCTGGATGAAAAGGGGCATCCTGTTTTCCTTGTTGAAGCCCATGGCGTATTCGATGTAGGAGTAGGCATCCTTGGTCTGCATCCTTCCGGTATTCTCGTCCTCTGCTGCGAACCAACCGTTGCTAAGGATGTTGAAAGCGCTCCAGACCCTGGCCTCGCATCCCCTCATCCCTCCGAAATCCAGAGGGCAGTATGCATCGGCGAAAGAGAATTCGTCATCCTCTCCGTCGAAGTAGCCCTTCTTCCTGGCGAAGGAAATCACATCCTTGGAATAGAGGCAGTTCTGGGGGTCATGCAGGGGGAATGTGGTTATCCTGGCCTGGTTGGCATGGGCGCTGATGTATCCATCCGGAATTCTTCTGGCCACCCATACGATGCCCTTGTTCAGGTTCACTCCGTTCTTGCGCACGGTACCCTTGCCTATGAGCTCCATTATCCAGGCCTCATTCTTGTCCGCGATGGTGAAGGACTCTCCGCTGGAATAGTAACCGTACTCGTTGGCGAGTTCAGCTATGAGGTTTATGGCCTCACGGGCGGTGCGGCACCTTTCGAGGGCGATGTATATGAGGGAGCCATAGTCGAGAAGGCCGCCTCGGTCCCTCAGTTCACTCCTTCCGCCGAAAGTTGTCTCGGCGATGATGAGCTGGTGCTCATTCATGTTTCCGATCCTCTTGTAGGTGTGGGCAATCTCGGGGATTTCCCCGAGGTAGCGACCTGAGTCCCAGTCGTAGATTTTCCTTGTGGAGCCTGGCTTGTGGTCGGCTGCGTCAAGGAAGTACAGCTCCCCGAAAAGTTCGTGGGAGTCTGCGGCATAGGAGACGAGGATGGAACCGTCCGCGCTTGCTCCCTTTGTCACGATGATGTTGGTGCAAGCATCGGTGTCCAGGGGGTTGGTCATAAGGACGGTTGCCAAAAGGAGGGTTGAGTATAGAGCCTTTCCTTTCATGTTTTTATGTAATTTCGTTAATTTTGCCTGTTCACGCACGGATTTTGCTATATGCGGATAGTGCTTTCCCTGATAAATGCATTCGGGGCGAACAAGTTGCAAATCTAATCATTTTTTTTCGTCATGAAACGTTCAGCGTTGGCCATTATGGCCGCAATCATACTTTCAGCCCTCCTCTGCGGGAGCGCCTTTGCCCAGAGCGGGGAACAGAAGACCCCCACCCCGCAGGAACTTGCGGAAGCGGAGACCACGAGGCTCGAGACCCTTCTTGACCTGGAGCCCTGGCAGGCATTCTACGTGGATTCCACCCTGCAGCATGACTATGCAGCCCTTGAGGAGGAGTTCAAGGACCTTCAGAAGTCCAAGGTCGCCAACTATGATGTCTACATGGCCATCAGGGACAAATGGGCTGACAAGATAGATGAGAGCTTCCGCAAGTACTTCAACGAGGACCAGTGGAAACTCTACCTCAAGAACGGGGCGGCAAGGCAGCAGAAACAGAGGGCCAAACGCCGCGAGAAAGCCGCCAAGGCCGCCGCAAAGGAAGCAAAGTAGCCCTCAATTGACTTCGGCAAGGAAATATTCACTATCTTTGCGGTCCATTTTCGGCTGCCCGATGTCAACGGGGTGGCCGTCACAAGAAGAACACATTATCAGAGTATGAGCAGTATGAAAGAGCAGATAGAAAGCCTTCTATCTGAAGTCAGTGCCCTCAAGGCCAGCACCGAGAAGGAAGTCGAGGAGGCCAGGGTGAAATATCTCGGTAAGAAAGGTGAAATCACCAAACTCTTCGAAGAGTTCCGCACATATCCCTCTGAACTGAAAAAGGAGTTCGGACAGAGGCTCAATTCCCTCAAGAAGGAGGCAATGTCCAAGATAGAGGAACTTCGGGAGAGTGCGTCCGCTCTCACTGCCACGCAGCAGAGCAAGGATGACGTCAGCATGCCGGGCGACCCTCTTCCCCTCGGTTCCCGTCACCCCGTATCCATCGCCCGCCAGCAGATCATAAATATCTTCCGCAAGTTCGGGTATGACGTTGCCGAAGGTCCGGAGGTGGAGGACGACTACCATGTGTTCGAGGCCCTGAACTTCCCTCCCAACCATCCGGCCAGGGATATGCAGGATACTTTCTTCGTATCGGTGGGCCATCCCAATCCGCTTCTGTTGCGTACCCACACCTCATCGGTGCAGGTTCGCACCATGGAGAAGATGCAGCCCCCCATCAGGGTCATCTGCCCCGGCAGGGTGTTCCGCAACGAGGCCATATCAGCCCGTGCCCACTGCATCTTCCATCAGGTCGAGGGCCTGTACATTGACGAGAACGTATCCTTTGCAGACCTCAAGCAGGCCATCCTGCTTTTCGCAAGGGAGATGTTCGGACCCGACACCCAGATAAGGATGCGCCCTTCATACTTCCCCTTCACGGAGCCTTCCGCAGAGGTGGACGTGAGCTGCAACATCTGCCACGGCAAGGGCTGCAACATCTGCAAGGGAACCGGTTGGCTGGAAATCCTGGGCTGCGGTATGGTGGACCCCAATGTCCTCGAGGCTTCCGGGATCGATTCCAAGAAGTACTCAGGCTTCGCTTTCGGTATGGGAATCGAGAGAATCGCCATGCTCAAGTGGCAGGTCAATGACTTGAGGCACTATTTCGAGAATGACGTAAGATTCCTAAGGGAGTTTGGCACCTGCGTGGAGGTGTAGGCGCCCCCCCCGCAAAAAGAAACTTCGGCCCCGGACTTCCCGGGGCTTTTTCATTGAATGCAAATCCCTTGATGACAAGGCTGAACCTGGAGCCGCACCGTGGCATCCTTGATAAATAATAAAGTTGTGATTCTTTGCAACCTTTGCTATTTTTGCGAGGCACATAGGTTCTTAACCATCATACAACGATAACGATGAAAAAATCCATCCTGTTTTCCTTTGTCCTGCTCCTTCTCTCTTCAGCAGGCGCCCTCGCCCAGAAGTACGAGCCGACTCCCGAAAATCTTGCATCCAGGGCAGAGTTCACCTCCCACCGCCTCGGAATCTTCCTTCACTGGGGAATCTACTCTTCCTATGCCCAGGGCGAATGGTATCTTTCCATAGGAAATCTTTCGCCGGAAGCTTATAGTGAAGCGGCAACCGGGTTTTACCCCTCGGAGTTCGACCCTGCCCAGTGGGCTCGTGCATTCAAGGAGGCGGGGGCCGGCTATGTCACCATGACTTCCCGCCATCACGATGGGTTCTCCATGTTCAGGACCAAGGCTTCGCCTTTCAATATAGTTGATGCCACGCCCTATGGGAGGGATGTCGCGGGGGAACTCACCGCCGCAGTCAAGGCTGAAGGGATGAGGATGCAGTTCTACTATTCCATCATAGACTGGATAAGGCCCGACTATCCGAAAGGGAATTCCGGTATCCGAAAGGATCCGTCAAAATACGATTATGACCACTATCTCCAGTTCGAGAAAGCGCAGATAAAGGAACTCATCGAGCAGTACCATCCTGCGGCACTGTGGTTCGACGGATTGTGGGACCACAGTAGTGACTGGGAAGTGTCGAAGTGGAGGATGGATGAAATGTATTCGTATATCCACTCACTGGACCCTGCTTGTCTCATCGGCAACAACCATCACATTTCACCGCTGGAGGGAGAGGACTTCCAGATGTTCGAGAAGGACCTTCCCGGGGAGAACACGACAGGTTTCGGTGGACAGTCGATATCGGTCCTGCCCCTGGAAATGTGCGAGACAATGAACGATGTGTGGGGATACAGTGTCGCGGACCAGAACTACAAGAGCGTAAAGACCTTGATACAGCTGCTGGTCAGGGCTGCCGCAAAGGACTCGAACCTTCTTCTGAATATTGGTCCCCAGGCAAATGGAAAACTACCCGAGAAGGCACTTGACCGCCTCAGGGGAATGGGTGAATGGATGAGGAAGTATTCGTTCACGGTTGACGGGACCACCAAGACAGGCCTCCCCGAGCAGCCGTGGGGTGTAAGCACCCGTACTGACAACGAAATCTATCTTCATATCCTTTCGCCGGACTCTCTTCCGTCCAACGGCAAGGAAGGGGCAATCGTTATACCTTTCACGGGAAAAGTATCAGATGTCGTGCTTCTTACAAATGGCGAGAAACTTCCCTTCACCCTCGGAAAGGATGGTTTCCTGAGGGTCAATGTCCCTGTGACGGGATTCGAGGAAATCGATACTATCCTTAAGGTCAATCTCAAGAAATAGGACCCCGCAACACCTTCTTTTCTGTGTCCCAAGGGAAATTCGGTACGAGGCCAAAAACAAAAAAATCAAAAAAAGTATTGTTTAATCAAAATATCATCGTACCTTTGCATTCCCAACGACTGCGGAAATAGCTCAGTTGGTAGAGCACGACCTTGCCAAGGTCGGGGTCGCGAGTTCGAGTCTCGTTTTCCGCTCACAAAGGCACTTCAGGATTTCTGAGGTGCCTTTTCTTTTTTGCCCCTTCCTGCGCACCCCAAAAAGATTCGAGCCGGGACGTTTATTTATGCCCATAATTCACGGTTGAGGGGGGATATTCATTGCTTCATCGGAAATTTTACCGCCCGATTCCGGTTTTTTGGAGGTTCCATTTTTGGCTCGTCCAGAAAAAAGCACCCTTCATCATCCCTAGCCATCGCTTCGTCAAAAGGCCTTCCGAAAAGAGTATCAAAGTGATAGATAGTTAATAATTTTGGGCAGCCACAGTAAAAAAAAAGAGTAATTACTGGGTATAAACACAACTAAAAATCGTTCCACTCATGAAGAAACCCCTTCCCTTGCTTGCAATGCTCCTGATGATCCTTGCGATGGCGTCGGGATGCGATACGACGATTCCTGTCACGGGAATCTCACTGGACAAGACCAGCGCCCAGCTCAAAGAAGGTGAGACCCTTCTGCTCAAAGCTACCGTGGTTCCCTCCGATGCCACGGACGCCACTGTGTCCTGGTCATCTTCAAATACCTCGGTTGCCTCAGTATCCGCCACCGGTACGGTAACTGCTATAACTCCAGGACAGGCCACCATTACCGCTACGGCTTCCGATAAGAAGGCCACATGTGCGGTAACGGTCGTCAAAAAGGAAATCCCTGTCACTGGCGTAAGCCTCAATAAAACTTCCCTCTCCCTCTCCAAGGGGGCCAGCGAGACTCTGGTGGCGACGGTTTCACCCTCCGACGCAACAGACAAGAGCCTCTTCTGGAGTTCCTCCAACACATCGGTCGCCGTCGTTGACCAAAACGGAAAGGTCACAGCCATAGTCGGTGGTACCTCAACCATAACGGTCAAGGCCGGTACTTTCACCGCAACGTGTGAGGTGACGGTTCCCGTCGAACTTGAGGCCATCTCCATAAGTGCCCAAACCACGGATATGGACACTCGCCAGACACAGCAGTTGACCCTCATCGGAAATCCCACCGATGCTCCCATACCTAACGTTGTCTGGTCCTCGTCCGACGAAGCGGTGGCCAAAGTGGACCAAAACGGCGTGGTTACAGCCGGAAAGGGCGGAACTGCGACCATAACGGCTACCGTTGGAAGCCTCACGGCTACTGTCACCATCAAAGTGACCCAGCTGGTCGAGGAAATCGTCCTGCAGTACACGTCCTTGGAACTGCTGCAAGGATTGTCGAAATCCATCGGCTATACCCTGCTTCCCGAGGGATGCACCCAGAGGGGTGAAGTCACGTTCACCAGTACCGATACCTCTGTTGCGACAGTAAGTGGCTGGACCGTAACAGCCCAGGGACTGGGTACCTGCGAGATTGTAGTCTCGCTTGACGGAGTAAGCGCTAAATGTACCTTCAAGTGCTCTGAACTCGGAGGAGCCCACGAAGGAACCGGTGATGACATCTGGAAAAACTAGGAGGACAAGACCATGAAAAAGACAATATCCTACATACTATCAGTAGCGGCTGCAGCCGCAGCCATGCTCTCTTGCACCAAGGAGATCGTCCAGGATCAGCCCATGCAGGAACCCCAGGACGGGAACATCGTCACATTCGTGGCCAATGCCGAGAACCCCGACACAAAGACCACCCTCCAGGAGGACGGCTCCATCTGGTGGGACGCAGGTGACGAGATATCCATCTTCCACGCTGCCCAGGTGGGGATGAAGTTTACCGCCCGCAGTACGGAGCCTTCAGCCTCGGCCACATTTGAAGGCACTATCGACCCCAATTGGTGGTCCTCGAACGACAATCCCCCCTACGTAGCCGTATATCCCTACAATGAGAATGACATCCTGGAGGCAGATGGGGAGAACACGGACAGGGTGACCCTGACGGTCCCGAGCGTACAGCATGCAGTCAAGGGAAGCTACGACCGCAAGGCTTTCGTATCCCTTGCCCGTTCCTACGACCACAATCTCCAGTTCTACAACCTGTGCGGAGGAGTGAAGTTCTCAGTCGATCAGGAAGGGATTACCTCAGTGACCCTCAAGGGAAACAACAACGAAGTGCTCTCTGGTAAAGTACTGGTCGGCTGGGACGCCAGTGGTAAGCCCGTCGTGGACGAAGTGCTGAGCGGAGAGTCGAGCATACAGTTGTCGGCACCCGACGGGGAGACCTTCGAGAAGGGTGCATGGTACTGCATAGCCGCCCTTCCCGCAACCCTCAGCAGCGGGTTCACTATGACTTTCGCAAAGAAGCCCTCCGGGATTACACAGGAGCACGGGACCGTGACATACACCCAGGGCGTAAGCATCCAGCGTGCACGTTGGGGAAAGATGAACAAGGCAGAGGAGCAGGCGACCTTCGAGGCCTGTCTAGCGGACAACGTCATCCTGTACACGACCGTCTTCAATCCCGGTAATGTGCCGAGTCCACTGGCCCTACTCAAGACTGAAGAAGGAGTGGTGGATCACTATTATGATGCTGACCTTGGTGTCTGCGTGCTTGTCCTTGAGGATGCGTCCACTCTCGGACAGTTGTTCGCACCCCATAAGACATACAGCGAAGATGCTGTCTGGGAAGACGGCATGATAGTGCCATCCATAAGGCGCATATTCCTGCCCTTGAATGTGACCGCCCTGGATAAGGAGGCTTTCAGGGGCCTTGCCGACCTCGAGGAGATTTATCTGCCAAGTGGCCTTAACAGTATAGGCGATTATGCGTTCTTGGGCTGTTCCAGCCTAGAGTACATGTTCCTTACGGAACAGTTCACTTTCGACCAGATCAAACACCCCAGGAGGTCTTCCGCTTACAGGGGAAGTGGCCCTCAACCTACGGCGGACCTACTAAAACTCAATCTCCCGGGAAGCCTAAGGACAATCGGAGAGGGGGCTTTCACATATTGCGAAGAAATTGACCAGGGCTTCATTATTCCCGCATCCGTTACCCACATCGGCAAGGGTGGCCTTCAGTGAGTCTTCAATTACTGTATTCCAGGCTTTCGGAGACAAGCTCACAAGCATAGAGGAAAGTACATTCAGCGGGTGCCGTGACCTTCAGAGTGTCACGCTTCCATCCACAATCAAGTACATTGACAACTACGCTTTCTCATCTTGCATAAGGCTCAAGGGAATCACCATCCCTGCAAGTGTCGAATGGCTTGGACAGGCCGCTTTTGTATCATCGGGAATTGAGACCATCTCACTCCCCGAGGGAATCAAGATAATTCCTCAGAGATGCTTCCAGAACTGCACATCCCTGAAGACCATAAGCCTTCCATCCTCCCTTACCACGATAGGCGAAAGTGCATTTTATCAATGCAGTGCCCTCAAGGGAATATCAATTCCTGACGAGGTTTTCAGCATCGCGGAACGAAGCTTCTATCGATGTTCTGCCCTGGAAAGTGTCCATTTCCCTTCAAAACTCAATAAAATCCTCAGGGGCGCATTCTCCAACTGTACTTCCCTTGTGAGAGTGGACATTCCGGAGGGAACGGAAAGAATCGAGTGGAATGCCTTCGAGGATTGTACGAAACTTTCCGACGTGACCCTTCCCTCGACGATAACGGGAATATATTCCTCG
The DNA here is from genome assembly GCA_905235445.1 of uncultured Bacteroidales bacterium. Classification (GTDB taxonomy): domain Bacteria; phylum Bacteroidota; class Bacteroidia; order Bacteroidales; family UBA932; genus Cryptobacteroides. Next base: position 982 of record CAJOLJ010000048.1, on the reverse strand, counting down.
ACATTCATTGGTTGTAAAGCCCTTGAGCACATAGACCTGCCTTCGAGCATCCGGTTTATTCAAGAGTCGGCCTTCTCAGGGACGGGGCTCAAGAGCATCGTCCTACCTGAGATCGGATATATAGACAGAAATACTTTCTACGGGTGCAAGAGTCTTGAGAAAGTCACCATTCCATCGACTTGTACTGAGATCAAAGACGCGGCTTTCGCAGAGTGTGTGGCCCTGAGCGATATCGTGCTTCCCGAGACCCTCACTTCGATAGGCTCAAATGCATTCTATAACTGCCAGAACCTGCCCTCCGCCCTGGCGATACCTTCCGCTGTCACAACGATAGGGTTCAGCGCATTCGCCCTCTGTACAAGCCTCAACTCCTTCACCTTCCCAAGCGGGATTACCGAGATATCCCGGGAAGTCCTCTACGGGTGCAGCAATCTGCTTACCGTAACCCTGCCTGATGAGGCTGTTGAAATAGGTGTCAGAGCATTTGCAGGATGTGAGAAAGTAATAAAATACACCATCCCGGCCAAGGTCACAATGATATGGGATGACGCATTCGGTGCCAACGATGCTTTGAATGAGCTCATCTGCCTTCCCGTGACTCCTCCCGCGACAGGAGGGAAGTTCCTCGGTCCCGAGGGAAACTATACGGGAAAGATAAAGGTTCCCGAGGAATCTGTTGAACAATATAGGTCCGCCCAGGGATGGAACATTTACGCTTCCCAGATAGAGAAGATATAGTCTCCCGTCCTGATCTATCCCCACCCAGAGGATGAAAACCTAGAACGAGAACCAGTATTGACTGCCCGGTGTCCAAGTGAAAAGAGGACACCGGGTATTTCTTCAGTAGCTTCACATGGCCCGACAATTCCGGTTATAAGTACTGTATTACCTGACTTCTCAATGCAACCGACCACTCTTGTTAAAGCAGTTGGATTTGGCTAATTTTGCAAAGCAGGATTTCAGTCATTGTATGCAACTGTAA
>CAJOLJ010000047.1 GCA_905235445.1 uncultured Bacteroidales bacterium | reverse complement strand
AGGGAGAAGGTGACGCTGTCAGCCTCGAATTTCGGGGACTCGAGCCTTGGGCCCCTGCCGAAAGAGAAGTTGGTGAGTTCCTGTGCGGAAAGTGTGGTTGCCAGAAGAACCACGGAGAAGATGATGGTAAGAACCTTTTTCATGATATGTTCAGTGTTGTGCGTGTTTGCTCTTTTACGCCTGCAAAGATGGGATAATTGTCGGAAAGCGGCTTTCGGTATCGTTTAAAAAGTTTTCATCTCTGTAAAAAGGGCCCACAGGAAATATGCTTCTTCCTTCCCGGACAGCATCCACGAAGGTGGACAGGGAGAAAAAAACAATTTCGCCGCACTTTTCATAAAGACCTGAAAATGGCCCTGCAAGGGGCGGAAGTCGGGTTTTGCGCCCCTTCGAGGGTAAAACTTTTTTTGCAAAAATCCCGGAACGTTCCTAATTTTACAGCCCGTATGCAACCCGAAACAACATCATTCTTATGGAATACGGCTTCGACAACGGAAAATATCTTAAGATTCAGTCAGAACACATCAAGGAGCGTATCGCTCAGTTCGAGGACAAACTTTACATGGAGTTTGGCGGTAAGCTCTTCGACGATTACCACGCCAGCAGGGTCCTCCCCGGTTTCCGGCCGGACAGCAAGCTCAGGATGCTCATGCAGCTTCGGGACGATGCTGAGATCGTGATTGTGATTTCCGCGATAGATATAGAAAAGAACAAGGTCCGTACCGACCTGGGCATCACCTATGATATGGATGTCCTCCGTCTGAGAAAGGAGTTCCTCTCCCGTGGCCTTGCCGTGAATTCCGTGGTCATCACCCACTATAATGGACAGTCCAGCGCCCAGGAGTACCGTCAGAGGATGGAGAGGCTGGGCGTCAAAGTCTATTATCACTATACCATAGAAGGATATCCCGAGAATGTCACCCTCATAGATTCCGAGGACGGATTCGGGAAGAATGACTATGTCGAGACAACCCGCCCGCTGGTAGTCGTGACCGCCCCGGGTCCCGGGAGCGGGAAGATGGCTGTCTGTCTTAGCCAATTGTACCAGGATGCCAAGAGGGGAATAAAGTCGGGTTACGCCAAGTTCGAGACTTTCCCGGTGTGGAACCTTCCGCTGGGTCACCCCGTCAACATGGCCTATGAGGCTGCCACTGCGGACCTCAATGACGTCAATATGATTGACCCCTTCCACCTTGAAGCCTACGGACAGACTGCGGTAAACTACAACAGGGATATTGAGATATTCCCGGTCCTGAACGCCCTATTCGAAGGAATCTACGGCGAGAACCCGTACAAGTCCCCCACCGACATGGGAGTGAACATGGTGGGAATGTGCATCTGCGATGACGCAAGGTGCCAGGAGGCGTCGCTTCAGGAGATAGTCAGACGCTATTACACCGCCCTTGGCAGGATGGCTGACGGACTTGGAAATGAAAGCGAAGTGAACAAGATAGCCCTTCTGATGAAGAAAGCCCACATTACCACCGACATCCGCAGGGTCACGGTAGCTGCCAGGGAAAGAAAGGAGAAGTCGGGGGTTGCATCCTCCGCTATCGAACTTCCCGACGGGACCCTCATCAGCGCGGAGACCAGTCCTCTCCTCGGGCCCAGTGCCGCACTCATCCTCAATGCGACCAAGTACCTTGCCGGCATCCCCCACGAGACAAAGCTCATCCCGGAGTCCATGATAGAACCCATCCAGAAGACGAAGGTCAAGTACCTTCACGGGCACAATCCCCGTCTTCACACGGATGAGATACTGGTGGCCCTCTCGCTGTTGAGTTCAACGGACGAGAACTGCCGCCGTGCCCTCCAGCAGCTTCCCGAGTTCGACGGGATGCAGGTACATTCCACAGTGATGCTGAGCGAGGTGGACAGGAAGATATTCAAGAAGCTGGGAGTGGAACTCACCTGCGACCCCGTGAGGCAGGAACTGTAGCCTTCCCGCCCATACGAAAATCCCGGAAACTTCTCGCTACGTCGCGGGAGGGCTTCCGGGATAGAGTTAGGGTATATTGTGGAGAAAGGAATGTTCCTATGGGAAAGGAAGTGTTTTAGAAAGCGGCGATGAGTTCCTCGTTGGTGTAGGCATCGGCTCCGTAGCAGGTCTTCAGATAGGAGAGTCCGTACTGGTAATCCTCCTCGGTGAAGGAGTTCGTGCACTCCTTGGCAACGACCACGTCATAGCCCAGGCAGTAGGCATCGGCGGAGGTGTGGCGGACGCACATGTGGGTGTGGAGTCCGGTCATGATGACGGTCTTCACTCCGAGTTCCTTGAGAAGGATGTCAAGGTCAGTCTGGAAGAATCCGCTGTAACGGCGCTTGGGGACTACATAGTCCTTCTCGGAGATGGGAAGTTCGGGAATGACATCGGCACCGGGTGTGCCCTTGAGGGCGTGGTCACCCCAAATCTGCAGCTCGCGGTCGATACCGGGAAGATGGCAGTCATTGCAGAAGATGACGGGTACGCCTGCCTCCCTGGCGGCATCGAGAAGTTTTGCGGTGGCAGGAATGATTTCAACGGCCCTGGGGCATCCGATGGAGCCAGTGACGAAGTCGTTGAGCATATCCACGACGAGGATAGCAGGTTTGTTGAGTTTGTTCATTTTTAATTGTTGAAAATGTTGAAGTCGTTGCCTTCCTGTACACGGTGAAAATGTGCCAGGAGCAGGGGAGACTCCTACGATAACACTATCCAAATCTGTGCCAATCTATGCAAGTGGCTGAAAATCGGCATGATGAAGATATCCCCCTGACGACATAGACGCCAGTCCAATACCACATAACATATTGTAACACAAATAACTGAATCATAATCCAGATTTTATGAGAAAAACCTTGATTGCAGCAGCGATACTCTCTTTGGGACTCATCCCTACACTACTTTGTGCGGCAGACAATCCCGTGGCATCCAAGGATGCGCAGGTTATCTGCGGCAATGCCCGTTTCACCGTTCTGACAGAGCGTCTCATCAGGATGGAGTGGAGCGAGAAAGCCTCTTTCGAGGACCATGCCACACTGGCGATAGTAAACCGCAACCTTCCCGTCCCCAAGTTCACCGTCCAGAGGAAGGGCGAAGGTGTGGTCATAAAGACTTCCGCCCTCACCCTCACATACACTGGAGGAGGGGCTTTCACGGCCTCCAACCTCTCGGCCTCGTTCAAGATGAACGGGAAGACTGTTGTATGGAACCCCTCGCTTGAACCCACGGGGAACCTCATGGGTACTGCCAGGACCCTGGACGGATGCTCCGGTCCCGACAAAATCAATTACTCCGACCCCTGGGAGACGGGAATCCTTTCCCGTGACGGCTGGGCTGTTGTGGACGAAAGCGAGAGGCACATTTTCGTGGACTCTCCCACCGACTGGAAACAGTGGGTGGATGTGCGCCCCGAAGGGAAAGTCCAGGACCTGTATCTTTTCGCATACGGACATGACTACAAGGGGGCCCTGGGGGATTTCATAAAAGTCGCAGGCAGGATTCCCATGCCGCCGAAGTACGTCTTCGGCTACTGGTGGAGCAAGTACTGGGCCTACTCCGACGAGGAGTTCCTCTCCCTTGCAGGGGAGTTCCGTTCCCGCCATCTTCCCATCGACATCATGGTAATCGACATGGACTGGCACTACACATGGCCCTATACCGGGAAGAGGGAGTACAAGAACTACGATGACTGGGGATCCGGCTGGACAGGCTACAGCTGGAACCGCGACCTGTTCCCTGACCCGGAAGGGTTCCTCGACGAACTGCACTCAATGAAACTCAAGACTTCCCTGAACCTTCATCCGGCAGACGGCATCTCGGTGAGGGAGGATTGTTACACAGATTTCGTGAAGGACTATCTTTCCAGGACCTCCGATTATGACGGCCCCGAGGGCTATATATACAAAGAAGGTGACAAGCACCCCGACGGAAAGCCGGTAAAAGCTGGGTACAGGGCCAAGGTCCCTTACCGCCTGGACCAGGTGGAGTGGGCGGATGCGTACTTCAATTCCGTCCTGAACCCCATCGAGAGGCAGGGAATTGATTTCTGGTGGCTTGACTGGCAGCAGTACAAGGAGAGCAGGTATGTGAAGGGGCTTAGCAACACATTCTGGCTGAACCACATCTTCTTCAATGAGAAGGTACGCCGCCAGGCTACCTCCGCTCCCGAGGACATAGCCCGTCCCCTCATCTATCACCGCTGGGGAGGCCTGGGTTCCCACCGCTACCAGCTCGGTTTCTCGGGGGACACCCAGATAAAGTGGGAGGTCCTCGGTTTCCTGCCTTATTTCACTGCTACCGCATCCAATGTGGGTTATGGATACTGGGGCCACGACCTTGGCGGGCACTGGATGGAGAAAGAGTCCTACACGGACCCTGAACTGTATACGAGGTGGCTCCAGTACGGCGTATTCTCACCCATCTTCAAGACCCACAGCACCACTTCCGCCCTCTTCGAGAGGCGCTTCTGGGCTTTCCCCGACCATTACCGGTACATGAGGGATGCCCTGGAACTTCGCTATGCCCTGACTCCCTACATCTACGATGCGTCCCGTCAGGCTTATGAGACCGGAGTTTCAATGTGCAGGCCGCTGTACTATGAGTATCCTGAGGATGAGAGGGCCTACAGCTGGAAGGAGGAATACTTCTTCGGGGACAATATCCTCGCGGCAACCATCTGCGAGCCCATGGGAGAGGATGGCACCGCTTCCAGAAGTGTCTGGTTCCCCTCCCGGAACGACTGGTACGACATGGCACACCATAAGATGATCAGAGGTGGTACCACTGCGACTCTTCAGTACACAATAGCCCAGAATGCCTGGTTCGTGAAAGCAGGGGCGATCATTCCTCTCGCAGAGGAAGGCATCCAGAACCTGCAGGACAAGACCAATAAGTACAGGATCTACGTCGCACCCGGCAAGGGGCACAGCGAGTACGTACACTATGAGGACGATGGAATGTCCCAGGCTTATCCGGATGCTTTCGCAAAGACGGTGATTTCAAAGACGTCCTCAGCATCTTCGCTCACCCTTGAGATCGGTCCCAGGGAAGGTTCATACAAGGGAATGGACGCTCAGAGGAATATCTCTGTCATCCTCGGTGGCCTTCAGCGCAAGCCCTCTTCCGTAACCCTGGAAGGCAAGGGACTGGAGGTGAATTATGACCCCGAGACCCTGGAGGCCACATTCACCATCCCTGCCCACGATGCAGCCCACACCAAGAAACTCTCCGTGAAGTTTTAGACAGGGCTTCGCATAAACATAGACAGGTCCCCGCACACCATCGGTGCGGGGACTTTCCGTCTCATTATCCTTCTACAGGAAGACCCCGTAAACAAAGTCACCGCCCCGAAGGACGGTGACAACCAATATTTAACTACATTCGAATGAAAAGGATCCACATCATCACGACGTAAGTGTCCTCCTCTTTTCTCTGGCATGCCTCCTGGGGCATACCGTAAAAGTCATTATTTCTTTCTTGTGTACTCCACCACCAGGGCGCTGTTCCCCTCCACCACGGTGTCGTCACTAACTCTCACCTTCTTTCCGGTCAGGACATCGGTTCCCTCTCCGAGGGAGGAGGTGATTTCCGCGAAGCGAGTCCACTGGACGTTCTTCTTCTCGGTGGAGTTGTTCAGGAAGACGAACACCACTTCGTCGTCATTGTAGCGGAAATATCCGTAGGTGTTGTCCTGTGGAATGAAATGAAGTGTGCGTCCCGAGTGGATGACCTCCTTTCCTTTTCTCCAGTTGAAAAGTGTCCTGGCGTAGTCGTGAAGTTCCGCAGCGGCTGCGAAATCCTTTTCCTTGGAGGCAGCGGCCCTTCCTTCGGCAGTGAAGAGGTCCATCTTGTCCCCCTGCCATCCTCCCGGGAAATCCATCCTGAGACGTCCGTCGTCGCGTCGGGGGTTGCCGGTCATGAACATCATCTCGTCCCCATAGAAGAACTGCGGAATGCCACGGAGGGTGGAAAGAAGGACATAGGCGAGTTTCATCTTGTCGGGGTCCCCGCCGAAGATGTCCCCGATCCTGGCAGTGTCATGGTTGGAGAGGAAAAGTAGCATGTGGCTGAGGTCATGGTACAGGCCGTCATGGGAGAGGGCGTTATACACGGCAGAGATGTCCGGACCCCTGCGGCCACGGCCCTGGCCCCCCGCGGGAGCCCCTTCTGGTGCGGGACGCTCGGGAGTGAGGGCGTTATTGATGGCATCCCTCAGAGGGAAGTCCATGATGGAAGGCAGGTGGGAGTCGAACCCGTCTGCGTTGGGGTTGCCGCCCTGCCAGTATGCTATGAAATCCTGCTCCCCGCTCCAGCATTCACCTACTATGTTGAACGAGGGATACTCGTTTATGACAGCCCTGCACCACTCGGAGATGGGGCCCTTCTCGTTGTAGAAGAAAGTGTCCACCCTGAACCCGTCAAGGCCGGAGTACTCAATCCACCATACAGCCCACTGCTGGAAATACTTCAGCAGATACGGGTTGTCGAGGTTCATGTCGGCCATGTTCCTGACGAACCACCCTTCTTCCATTATCTTCCTGTCGGCGGCGCTGGCGTTGGGGTCTACGCTGAGGGAGAAAGTGTGGTTTGTGTTCACATAGGGGTCAGAGGTATGCACCCAGTCCTTGAAAGGCATATCCTTCATCCACCAGTGCTCGGTCCCGCAGTGGTTGGTGACTATGTCCATTATCGTCTTTATCCCCCTCTTGTGCCCTTCCTGGACCATCTTCCTGTAGAGGGCATTGTCCCCGAAGCGGGAGTCGATGTTGTAATAGTCGGAGCATGCGTAGCCGTGGTATGACCCCCTCGGGGCGTTGTCCTCAAGGAGGGGAGTGCACCAGATGGCGGTGGCCCCCAGGTCGGCTATATAGTCCAGATGGTCTATGATGCCCTGGATATCCCCGCCGTGACGTCCTCCTGGAGAAGTGCGGTTCACTTTGTCCGCAGTGTCGGGGGTAGAGTCATTGGAAGGGTCGCCATTGGCGAAACGGTCGGGAACGATGAGATAGATGAGGTCCGAGGTGGTGTAGCTCTCCCTCTGGGCGCTGCCATCCTCGCGTTTGGCGATTTCATAGGGATGACGGATGGTCCTGCCGTCCTTGGATAGGACGAGGGTATAGGTCCCGCTCTTTGCCTTTGGGGTGATGTCCACGTCCACGAAGAGGAAGTTGGGGTTGTCCGCCTTGTGAACACCTGCTACGCTCACTCCTTTACCTCCCTCGATCTTTACGTCCCAGTCCCCGATTCCGGGGGCTTGGACCATGAGTTGGAGGGAAGTCTTCATGCCGGTCCACCAGCATGGGGGCTCGACTCTCGTGAGGCTTTCCTGGGCCCTGAGGCCAAAGACTGCACAGAGGGAAAGAACTGCGGCAATAACTGATATCCTGGATATGGGCTTTGTCATGGCCAAGGTTTATTTAATTGAGTTCCCAGATTTTCACGCCGAATGCATCGAAGGAGACTTCCTCCTCGACCTCCGCTGCGCTACCTCCCGCCATGAGTTCGGTGGCGTTCTTCCCGGAGAGGATTGCCGGGACTGCAGCCTTGGTGCCGGAAGTGGAGATGTTCACCCCGACGACCATCCCCTTGGATTTGGAGGAGGCGCTGTAGTTTATGAATACCACGTTCCCGGAAGAGTACACCTTCATCGCAGTGCTGCGGTCAAGTTTGCCGAGGGCTGCCATGGCCTTGCGGTACTTGGACACGTAGTCCGCATTGGCCCCGAAGTCCATCGTCATGGTATTGAAGAAGTTGATGGTCTTGTCGTAGGCATTCTCCTGGCATCCGTAGATCATGGAGGAACCGTTCAGGGTTGTCATGAACACATATGCGGCGAAGGCACCGTCCTTGCTCTTGAAAAGGGTGGTGGGGACATCGGTGGTGTTGTCATCATGGTTGGTGATGAAGAACAGCTTGGTCTTGGTCCCCGGGGCGGCTGCAAGGTCGTCCTTGTACCAGGAGAAGAACTCAGAGGCCTTCCCTCCGTTCCACAGTGTAAGTACGTGGGATTTCATGGCGCGGTCGAAGATGATGTCGAACCCGTCACTGAACATTCTCGTGTAGTCGGACTCCGCAAGCATGACCAGCGAGGGGTTCACCTTGTGCAGTTCCTCTATGGCCTTCTTCCAGAAGTCGTCCCTCACGCCGTGGGCGTAGTCGCAGCGGTAGCCGTCAATGCCACACTCTGTGACCCAGTACTTGAGGGCGTCTATCATGCCGTCCCAGAGGGCGTTGTTGGAGTAGTCCAGCTGGGCCACGTCCCTCCATTCCCCGTCCTTGGTGGGGTACACGATGTTCCCCTTGCTGTCTTTCTCATACCAATCGGGATGTTCGGTTATCCAGTTGTTGTCCCAGGAAGTATGGTTCGCCACCCAGTCGAACATCACTTTCATCCCCTTGGAATGCGCGGAATTCACGAGCTTCTTGAGATCGGCAAGAGTGCCGTAGGAAGAGTTCACTTCCTTGAAGTTGCGGATGCAGTACGGGGAACCTATGGCATCCTTGGTCCCCTCCCTGTACAGGGGCATCAGGTACAGATACTCCGTCCCGAGGGCCTTGATGTCGTCAAGCCTTGCCTCCACTTTCCCGAAGGCCCCGCTATTCCCGTACATCTTGAGGTTCACCTGGTAGATCTGGTGATTGTCCTTGGGTGTGGCGGCCAGGGAGAATATCTCCTCCGCCGGGGTGACAGGGGTCTTTATTATCTTAGGGGGCTCGGGCTTGCTGCAGGAAAGAAGCGCCAGGAGTGAGAGGGATACCGCGAAAAACTTTCTCATGTTCATGTTATTGTGCAACTGGTCTTTATGGATCTTGTCTGGAGGACAGGAGTCCGGTCGGGGGCTCCTGTCCAATGTGAATGGGTGAAGTTTTTCTATTGTACGGCAAATGTAGCCGCGTTCGGTTTCACATCAATGAAGATGTCCTTGGTGAGGGTGACCTGAGGACCGTCGAACTGGACCTGCTGCTCTGCGGGGACAGCGTCAACCTTGTTGTTGAAAATGAGGTTGTAGGTCAGTCCGTAGGATTCAGGGGCGGTCTGGAAGTACTTGTAGGTGACAGTCCCCACGGTCTCGGTTCCGGAGGCTGCGGCACCGGGCCATCCTCCGAAGAGCTCGGGCAGGCCGCTGCCCCATGCGTACAGGCGCATATTGTCACCCCAGCCGATCTGGTCGTTCACGTAAATGCGGACTCCAGGGGCGCTCTCCATGATGGTGAGTGCATCGGCGGTGACCTCAATGAGGTAATCCTTGTCCAGGGTGATGGCGGGACCGTCGTACTGGGTCCCGGCATTGTTGTTGGGAATCACGTTGTAGGTGATACCGTACAGGTGTTGATGTTGAATACCAGGAACTCTTCACCACCGATCGTAACGACTCCGTCACCAGCGGATCCGGGCCATCCTCCGAAGAGTTCGGGCTGGTCAGCGCTCCAGGCGTACAGGTACAGATTGTCCCATCCGGTACTGTTCTTCACATACCACTTGGTGGGAGTTCCTGCGGGAGCATCAATCTCCTGGGCTCCGTCTGCGGTAGCCTTCACGTAGTACTTCTCCTTGGTGAAGGTGAGGTCGAGGTCGCCAAGCTGGGCTCCGCCACCGTTGTTGTTGAAGATGAGGTGGGCAACCTTTCCTTCTGCGCTGGGAATGACATACTTCAGGTATGTGGTTCCGAAGATGGTCTCCTCGCCTTCAGGAAGCAATCCGGGCCAGCCTCCGCAGAGTTCTGCGTCACCCCAGATGTACAGGGCCATCTGCTCCCAACCGGTCTCGTTAATGACGTACACGGTGACAGGGTTCGCAGGAGGTGCGGCAATGGATGCGCCCTCGGCTGTTGCGGTGATGTAGTACTCGCTCTTCTCGAAGGTTATGGCAAGGTCAGCAAGCTGGGTTCCGCCACCGTTGTTGTTGAAGATGAGGTTCTCGGCCCTGCCCATGGCATCAGGAATCTCGAACATCAGGTAAGTTATGTCACCCTCGGCCTTCTCTCCCGTAGGAGTGAGACCGGGCCATCCGCCGCAGAGTTCCTTGTCTCCCCACATGTACAGTGCTATGGCATCCCAACCAGTCTGGTTGTCGACATAGAGGGTGACGGCTTCGGCAGCCCTCGGGGACTCGATTCCGGTCACGCCCTCTGCATTGACGAGGAGGAATACTTCCTTGGCGGGGAAGGTGATGGCATAGTCAGCGAGCTGGGTTCCGCCACCGTTGTTGTTGAAGATGAGGTTCTCGGCCCTGCCTTCAGCATCGGGAACAGTGAATACCTTGTAGGTGTCCTCGCCTATGACTTCCTCACCGGAGGGGAGAAGTCCAGGCCATCCGCCGCCAAGTTCCTTGTCGCCGTACATGTACAGGGCTATGCTGTCCCAACCTGTCTGGTCGAGGATGAGCACGTTCACGGGGTTCTTTGTCTCCTCGACAGGAGGCTCGGGTTCATCACCTCCACCGGCGGGGAGCTTGAAGGAGTCGCCGCTGTGGATGATCATGATGAGCTTGGCATCGGGGTTCAGGAAGAGGTCGAATGTCCCATCCTCGGGAACTTTGATGTTGTCTCCGTCCTTGACCGCCTCGAAGGCCTCGCCGAATGCACCGAAGGTGCCGCCGTAGTTCGTGCCCCAGTCGGCGTTGAGACGGAACTTGAACTCATCGTTGGCAGTGAGGACAAGGTCCCTGCACACGTGCCATGTGCCGTCGGTGAGCATGGGCTCGTCAGAGCCCCAGCTGTTGCCGGTGCTGGCAATCGAACCGATGACACCCCAGGGGGATGCATCCACGAATGCTGCATAAGGGTCGCCTCCGCCTCCGCCGATGTCGTCCTTGCTCAGTTCGGTGACTGCATCGGTCTCAACCCTGAAGATGTAATCCTTCTGGTCTCCGAAGGTGATGACCGGCTCAGCGGAACCGGGTATCTGGGATCCGGCACCGTTGTCGTTGAAGATGAGGTGCTCGGTGTTGCCTGCGGCATCAGCCTCGACGATGTCGAAGTAAAGGAGCGTGATATCCCCTGCCTGGAAGGTTCCTGACACGGGAATGCCGGGCCATCCGCCACCGAGGTTGTTCACGTCGCCGTACATGTACAGTCCCATCTCGGACCAACCGGTCTGGTTGTCCACATACACCCTGTATGTGCCGCTATGGTCAGGGAATTCGATTTTGCCTGCACTCGGATCCACGGGCTCGAAGTACTTGGCCCAGCGGTCCACGTATACGTTTATCCACTGTCCTGCCCCGGCCTGGGTCTCATGCCAGATGTCCTCGTTGAGCGGGGTCCTTTCCAGTCCCTGCTGGACGGAGTAGAAGCGGAACTTGCCGTTGAAAGATGCGGGATCGAGATAGACGCCCCATTTCTGGGTGATTTCCGTGGAATGCTCCATCAGGTATGTGGAATTCCCGATGGCATTCTCGTTTCCGTTGAAGTCTCCTATGATATAGATTTCCTCGTCCTGGGCCGTTGCCTGCGGCATAATGGCCTCGATAAGGATCTTCCCGCTCTGGGTGGGGAAGGCCTGGACTTCATGGCTGAAGACTATTTCTTCCTGTTTGTTGCAAGAAGCGAGCGAGAGGGCCCCAAGGGCGCCGACCGCTAAATATTTAAGTAACTTTTTCATTTCTTTCGGGAAGATTGCTAGTCAACTACATAGTTGGGATTCTGGATAAGACCGGGGTTGACGGTGAGGGCAGCCTCCGGCAGGGGGAACCACTCGTACTTGCGGTCCCTCTTCGCGGGATAGAAGTCATCACCCTCGCCTCTTCCGAAGAACCACCACTGGCCCTGGGTGAAGAGGTCGTAGCGACGCAGGTCGGTGCGGCGACGGCGACCCTCTCCGAGGAACTCCTTGCCCCACTCGTTGAGCATCCAGTCGAGGTCGAAGGCCGTGAAGCCGGGACCCGGCTCGTTCTGGACGGTAGTCCAGTCGGAGGCCTTGAAGTAGCGCTTGCGCACCTGGTTCACGAGGCTCTTGGCAGTCTCGGAGTCACCGCCGCGGAGTTTGCACTCTGCGAGCATGTAGTAGGCCTCGGAGAGACGGAACTCAACCTCGTCGATGTCCCTGAAGTCCACGCCGCACACATCGGGGAGTATGGGGTAGCGGACAAGGCGGTAGCCGGAGTTTGTCTCGCCCCAGTGAGGGGACATGACGGTCGTGAGCTCGCGGCCCTTGTTGAGGAACTGTCCGACCTGGTCCACATAGACAAGGTCCTGGCCCTCGCGGTCTGCGTCTGCAGGGAGGATTGCGCCCGTGTAGTAGTCGGTCTGGGGACCGATGAGGAACAGACCTTCCCAGTTGCCGTTGATGTCGGCATGGTAGGGCTTCTTGCGGATGTCGCGGTCATCGAAGCGGTCATAGACGCAGCCGAGCTTGTCGCCGTAGTCGAAGAGGAAGGATTTTCCGCCGGTGTCGGTACCGCCGGTAGGAAGTACCGTACCGCTGTTGTCATGGGAGGGACCTATGATGAGGCAGTTCCAGCGACCCTGATCGTTGGCGGATCCGAAGATGGAGAGATCGGAGCTGAAAGCGTTGTAGGGGAGGAAGGTCACGTCACGCATGTTGTAGGCGGCGCCGTTGCTCTTTCCGTGCTCGTAAGCGAAGGCCATGATGACCTCGGGGCAATTGATATTGTCGATGTTGTAGATGTCGCGGAAGTCCTCGGCGAGGGAGTAGGTGCCGTAGGCGCCGTTGATGATCTCCTGGCAGAGGGTGGCGCACTCGGAGAAGTGATCCTCCTTGATGAATACCTGCGCATTGAACAGGAGACGGGCCTTCAGCAGGCGGTTCGCACCCTGGTTCATGCGGTTCACCTCATTCTTGGGAAGGCCGGCGAGGCTCTCGTCAAGTTCGGTGATCATGAACTCCCAGATCTTCTTGCAGGAAGTGTCGAAGTCAGGATCCGCGGTCGGGGGAATGTCGGTGGTGACTTCCGTATTGAGGGGAAGAGCCCCGCCCCATACCTCGAAGAGGTTGTAGTAGCACCAGGCGCGGAGGGTCCTGAGCTCGTCAATGTACTGGGAAGCCTTCTCGGTGGACACCCCGATTTTCTCGAGGTCGATGTTCTGAAGGTCGTTGATGATGGAATTGGACAGACCGATGGCTGACCAGGTGTTGTTCCAGGCGCTCTGGATGATGGAGGACTGGCTGGTCCAGGTGTGGGAGGAGAGGACGAACTTCTCTGCGTTGTCCCAGCCCCACTGGCCGCCGTTCCATACACGCCATGCGATCTGGTCGGCGGAGAACTCGTTGAGGTAGTAGAAATACTCATTGAAGCTACCTTCCGCCGTGTAGTATACGGATGCAATGGCACCCTTCACGCTACTCTCGTTCTCATAGAAGAGGTCTTTCTCGATCCTGTTGAATGCCTTTTCGGTGAGGTCCAGGCAGGAGGATAGCACGAGAGCCGTAGCGGCAAACACAAGAACGTTAACTATCTTTTTCATTTCGAAGTCCATATTAGAAGGTTACTGTTGCACCGAGCGTGAATACCCTGGTCTCAGGATAGCCGGATCCGTTGTCGACACCGGGGGTGAGGCCGTTGGTGCTGAGCAGGGCGGGGTCGGTTCCGCTGTAACCGGTGAAGGTGTAGATGTCGGAAGCCGTGACAAATACCCTGAGGCTCTGGAGGATGTCCTTGTTCTTGGGAGCGAAGGTGTATCCGAGGCTGACATTCTGGAGTTTCATGAAGTCACCCTTCTCCAGGAAGTAGGAGGTGACCACACCGCCGTATTCCCTGACGTCCTTGTCCACGGTGTAGGCGGTACGGAAGACGTTCGCGTTACCGGAAGACTGCAGGTTGCCGGCGCGGCGTGAGTTGTAGATTACATGACCGAAGGCTCCGTTCATGAAGATGTTCATGTCGAAGTTCTTGTAGCGGAGGGTGTTGTTCCAGGACAGGAACAGGGAAGGGATGGTGTTGCCGATGTAGCGCTTGTAGGCGGCATTGGCACTTGCGGCGGTAATGACGTTGCCGTCATTGTCGTATACCATCATGTCCCCGTACTCGTTCACGCCAGCGGCCTCATAGCCATAGAGGGTACCGATGCGGCTTCCCTCGGTGTAGCGGTAGTAATAGGAGGTCTGTCCGAGGCCGCCCGTTCCGAGCATGTCGATGTAGGAGGCGCCGTAGATCTGGTTGGAGAGGGTCTTGATCTTGGAGTATCCCACGGAAGCGTTGATTCCGCTGGTCCAAGTGAAGTCACCCTTGGAGATGATGTCACCGTCCAGGGAAAGCTCCGCACCGAGGTTCTCGGTCTCTCCGACGTTCACGAGGATGCTGGAGTGGATGAAAGGAGGCTGGGGAGCGGTGTAGTTGTAAAGGAGGTCGGGAGAGCGCCTGTCATACAGGTCGATGCTGGCACGCAGCCTGTTGTGGAACATGACTGCATCCACACCGACGTTGAGGGCGACGAGCTTCTCCCAGCTCAGGTCGGGGTTCTCGTTGGAGGAAGGCCAGTAACCCCTGACCCATTCCCCGTCCATATTGGCCGTGGGTTCCGTAAGTAGGACGGGAGACATTGGAGCCTCCGCGGCGTCCCGTCACACCATAGGAGACCCTGGGCTTGAGGGAGTTGATCCATGACACATCTGACATGAAGTCCATGCTGGCGAGTTCCCATGCGATGGATGCGGCAGGGAAATTACCCCATTTGTGCTTGTCACCGAAGTTGGTGGCACCTTCCCGACGGAAGGATGCGGAAGCGAAGATGGTATTGTTCCAGTTGTAGTTGACCCTGGCGAGGAAGGCTATGACCTTGCTCTGGGAACGGCTGGAACCCATTCCGGTGAGAGCGGGGTTCTCGGTACGGGCGGTACCGGACCCGATGTCGTGCCACAGGATGGAATCGTAGCTGAAGTTGCGGTTCGTCACATTGAAGCCTTCGGAGTTGTTCTCCATGTAGGAGTAACCGGCTACGGCATTGATGTGATGGGCATCCTTGTGGAAGGAGTAGTTGAAGAGCCACTCGATCTGGGTCCTCCAGGTCTTGGAATAGCTGATGGATGCAGTACCCTCATATCCGCTCCAATACAGGTCGTGTGAATTGATGGGGGTGTAGTTGTTGGACTTGTAGTCGTTGTAGTCCAGGGAGTAGGAGATGGTCGAGCTGAGGTTGTGCTCGTCGTTCTTGAAGAGGTTGGCCTTGAGGGAGGCGGTGCCCAGTGCATACAGGCGTGCCCCCTCGGCGGTCTTGTTCAGCATGGTCTCGACGGGGTTTGTGGCACCGGTCGGGGCTGTAGGCTGATAGTAGGTGCCGTCCTCGTTGTAGATGGGGAATGTGGGGTTGATGGTAAGGGCGGTGCCGAAGGAACCGTCATTGCCGTATTTCTCGTTGACGCGGCGGATATTGAGGCTCACGTTCATCTGGATGATGTCCTTGACGAGTCTCTGCTCCACTGCACTGCGGATACCGTACTCCTCCCTTGCGTCCACCAGGTCGACACCCAGGGAGTTCTTGTAGGATACGGATGCGTTGTAGGAACCCTTGGCGGTGCTTCCGTCCACGCCCACATAGTGGCTGTGGCCATAGGAGAAGTCACGCAGGAGGGCATTGTACCAGTCCGTGCGGTAACCGTAGTCGGTTCCCCTGCGGGAACGGGCCCACTCGTCGGGGGTGAGCACTGCGATGGGAGGTTTCACGGAGTTCACGTTGAAGGAGCCGTCATAGGTGACATGGGCCACGCCGGCCTCGTCCTTGGAACCCTTCTTGGTGGTGACGAGGATGACTCCGTTCGCACCGCTGGTTCCGTAGATGGAAGCCGATGCGGCATCCTTGAGGACCGTCATGCTCTCGATATCCTGGGGAGCGAGGCTGCGGAGTTCGCCTCCTGGTACACCGTCAATGACCACGAGAGGTCCGTTGCCTGCCTGGAGGGAGGTGGCGCCTCGGATCTGATAGTCGGAACTGGAGTTCGGGTTGGCGCTCTGGCTCGTCACGACGTTCAGTCCGGCAACCTTACCGGTGAGCATCTGCATGGGGTTGTTGGCGTTGCCCTTGAAGAAGTCCTTGGCGTCCACCTGGACGATGGAGGCGGAGAGCTCCTTCTTGCTGAGGGTACCGTAACCGATGACGACGGTCTCGGTGAGGAATTCACTGTCCTCGAGAAGGGTGATTGTCGAGGGAACCGCCTTTGCGGGATAGGACTGCGTAGCATAGCCGATGCAGCTTATCTCCACCACGGCGTCCGCCGATGATACGTAAAGGGAGTAGTCACCGTCGAGTCCCGTGGAGGTTCCGGTCGAGGTGCCCCGTTCCATGACGGTTGCGCCGATTACCGGTCCCTGGGAATCGATGACCACTCCTTTAACCTGGTATCCGTTCTGTGCGGATACGCTCAGGCCGAACATGCACGAAAGTAGCAAGGCGGCCATCACGGTCAAGATTCTTTTCATAAGAATGTTTGGTTGTTTCGATTGTATATTGTGCTTTTACCAAATGTCCAGCAAAAGTGAAGGGTTTTTCTAGTGTCATTGTGATGTGGAGTGTGGTCTCCGCACTGTTCCGAAGACAAAAATAGACAAACGGATAATGTGAAAAACCCCGCAAAAAAGTTAGCGGGGATGAATGGTGATTTTTTCGGGATGAACGGGAGAAAATCCCCTCTCCATGCCCTTTCTATCGTTTTAATTTCCAACTTTGCATATAGTCGGGCTACCGACACGGTACTTGTCAACTATTCCCTGCACCTCCCATGGCCATGAGAAATCTCAAGGAAGTATACATAGTAAACGGATTTGCGATACTTCATTTCGCGACGGCGTACTTCAGTGCGCTGGCCGACATTCCCGACTCCCGCCTGCTGACACTGATGACAATCCTCATGACCCTCATCATATGTGTGAGGGAGAGGGTGAACCTGGAAATGACCTGCCTGAATTTCGTGATAGTGAATGTCGCCGGTTATTATCTCGGGATGGAGGTGCTCAGTGACAGCGCCCGGCTCCTGTCCCTGGAGATGCTTTCCCCGCTGAACCAGGGGATATCCTCTTTCATTTCCACCGAAATCCTCGGATGGGTCCTCGTAGGGGTCTTCCGCCTCAGCGGCAACGCTTTCAAAATCGAAAGCGAGGACACCCATTACTGGGACACCCGCCTCAAGGTTGTGGTCATCGTGATAGCGGTGATTTTCGGGGCGAGGCTTTTCCTCAGCACGGTGGTCCAGCATGGCCTTTTCGCGGATGTGGACATGTACCAGGTGTTCCATCATTTCCTGGAGAACTACATCCTTCTGCTCCTTCTTCTGGCAGTGAACCTCTTTGTGGAGGGAATGCTCATGCGTTCCGACATGAGGCAGTGGCAGAAGGTCCTCTGTTACATGGGGCTTATCATCCTTCTTTCGGCCGGTGCCGCGTTTTTCCAGGCATTCGGGCTTCCCTTCCATTATACCACGGCGGTCTCGGGAATGGACATTTACCGCAATGCCGTAGTGGCCGTGGCGGTGGAACTCGCTTTCTTCAGCATAGTGTATCTTCTCCTCTCCACCATCGATGCCAGGAAGAGGGCACGCCTGGAAAGGACCCAGGCCCAGCAAGTCCTCTTCCAGTACCAGAACCTCAAGCAGCAGGTGAACCCGCATTTCCTGTTCAACTCGCTCAACATCCTGGACAGCCTCATCCTCTCCGACCGTCCTGAGGATGCCAGCGAATATGTGCATAAGCTCTCCGGCGTCTACAGGTATATGCTCCAGAACGAGGGCGAGAAGCTTGTGACACTGGACCGCGAGATGGAATATGCCATGATGTACGTGGACCTCCTGAAGGTCAGGTTCCCGGACGGGCTGGAAGTGAAGACCGACGTGAAGGAAGAGGACAGGAATAAACTGGTGGTCCCCTGCTCGGTGCAGCTGTTGGTGGAGAATGCGGTGAAGCACAATTCCACCGTGCCCTCAAACCCCCTTGTCATAGAAATCACCTCCGACGGCACTTCCCTTGCGGTTCGCAACAACTATCTTCCCAAGAAGAGCACCCTTGTCTCCCACGGAGTCGGACAGAAATACATTTCCCAGCAGTACAGTGAATGGGGAGCGAAAGTGGAAGTGTCCCAGGATGAGTCGTATTATACGGTGTCGCTGCCCCTTCTTTCACCCTCTGCCAAGATGAAGAAATGAAAGCCCTGATAATAGAGGACGAGATTCTTTCCCTCAACAGCCTCCGCCGGCTACTCGAGAGGAATTTCCCCGATATCGAGGTGTCGGGGACCGCACGCAGTGTGGACGAGGCGGTATCCTACCTGCAGAAGAACACCCCCGATATCATTTTCATGGACGTGCAGCTGCTGGACGGGACCTGCTTCGATATCTTCATCCAAGTGGATATAAAAAGCCCGGTCGTGATGACGACCGCTTTCGATGAATATGTCCTGAAGGCTTTCGAGGCGGGAAGCGTGGATTACCTCCTGAAGCCCATAGAAATCGGGGACCTGCGTCGTTCCGTCGCCCGCTGCATGGGCCGGTTCCATCAGGACGATGCCCGTCGGGTCCTTTCCTCGGCCCTCCAGGTATCCGATGCCCATGAAGGGAAGGTCTACAAGGGAAGGCTGCTTGTAAGGATCGGGGAGACCATCTATCCGATCAAGACAGAAGATATCGCCATTATATACTCCGAGCAGAAAAGCACCTATCTTCTCACGTTCTCTTCCCAGAAATATTTCATTGCACCCACACTTGAGGAGGTGATGGCGGAACTGGACCCGAAGAAGTTTTTCAGGGTGTCCCGCTCCTGTGTCGTGGCAAGGGATGCCATAGATGGCGTTGAGTCCCTGCGGGGCGGACGCTATCTGCTCAAGACACATCCGCAGGTTCCGTTCCCGGTGGAAGTCAGCCGTGCCAGGTCGGACGATTTCTACATCTGGAAGAAGTGGTCCTGAGGTGAAAGCGAACAATCCCCGTCGACGGGAGGAAGTCAACGGGGAGAATTCTGTTTTTTATAGGGAAGTTGTAGGATACCCTTGTCTGTGGGAGGATGGCACTAGGTGAATTCACCTCATCCTCCGAAAGCAAAAGTATCCTTTTTTTTGTTACCTCCTATAGGTAAATATACTTAGAAAACGCTTCTTAAGTGACTTTTGGGAGCGTTTTTGCCTGAAATAAAGGTAAAAAAGCCCCATCCTACGGCTTCATCAGAAGCAGGACATCCTCCGGCGACAACCGGAAACTGATCTTCCCGTCGCTGTCCACATTCACACTCAGTTCCTTCAGGATAGCCAGGTATTTACCGTTCCTGTACACGAGCAGTTCCTCGCTGTTGTATTTCCCACTCTCAAGGGAAGGGGCTTCGAGAAGTCTTTGCTTGACATTGCACTCAAGCAGAACCTCCTTTTTACCCCTTTCCCCCTGTCCCTTGATGATGCACTGCCCGGAATTGTTTACAACCCGGTATGTGTCGCTCCCTGCAAGGACCGTGTACTGCCCGAGGTTTATGTCACCTTCCATGGTGATGGAGTAATGGACCGAGGGGGAAGAAGGGGAAGCCATCTCATCGAAGAGGTCGAGGGATGGAACGAAGGAATACTGCTCAAGGAGGGAATGGTTCCCCCGGGATTTCATTTGGAGGTAGGCGTATGCCCCCTTGGCCCGGTGCACCGCCCGTCGAAGCTGCCCGTCCTCCTCAAGGATCCGTTGCCTCTGTTCCGCCCCCATGGAAAGGATTTCGCTTTGTGAAATCACCTCCCCGGAGCTGCGAAGGCGGGAGCGCTGGTTAAGCGAACTCAGGTCCTCGGCACTGATTCCCGGGATGAAAGTGAACAGGATGCAGCAAAGGCACACCAACACTCCCATCATCTGGAACTTGTATTCCCTCCACCTCAGGAGGAGCATGCCCACAAATAAGGTCATCAGGGCTGCAAGCACCAGCAGATAGAACCTGCTCGGGGTGAGCCCGTAATCGCCGATACGGCGGATGGTGCCCGTCCACAGGAGGATGAGCGGGCCTGCCGATATGATTGTGAAGTTGTCGAAAAACCAGTCGAAGTGCCTCTTTTCAAGAAGTTCCCTCAGAAGTATCGTTCCAAGCGACAGCAGGATGAATGTAGTCACCATGTACCCGACCCCTCCGTCGGGGAGGGTCCATCTAACGAGGATCCGGATGCAGTATGCATAAAGTATCACCGTGTACAGGATGATGGCGGGGGACAGGATGTAGTCAACGAGCACCCTGATGAAGGTGTCCCTTTTCCCTTCTGTCTGGGGGGCATCTTTCCCGGTGATGGCCCAGAAGCAAAGAAGCGGGGTCACCACCATCATGACGAAGGCGGTCGGATATACGAAGAATCCGTCACCGAGATCCAGGGAAAACAGGAAGCTGACGCTTCCCACGATGGCCAGTATGAGAATCGAGAGGACCCCACCCAGGATAAGGCCCAGGGCCGTACGGAGGACGGTGTGGATTATGTTCCGTGCAAGGCTCCCCTCAGGGAGTGGACGGTCCCCCATGAGGAACAGCACCCCCGTCAGGATGTAGGATATCCCCATCACCCATGTCAGGTCCTTGGACAGGAATGCCGCAAGGGGGATCCATAGGAAGTAGGAAAGGATGTGGACCCATCTGAGGGACGGCTTCCATTTGGCTATCCTGCCCAGGCTGAAAGTAAGGAGCATATTGGGGAGGAGCCACATAAGTATGTATGTGGGGTCCACTTCGGGGAAATGCTCATCTATCGCATCCGTCAGGATGAACAGTATGAAATAAGTAAGGCCGAGGGCAGTTTCAACGGGGAATTTCTTTATTGAATCAAGAAGTCCCGTCCAGACCTTTCCAATCAGGGCGCCGAGGGATTTTGTTGCCATGTCGTTTCTGTAAAGTGTTCAGGCGATACTGTCCGGAAATCCGCCCGGAAGGGCTGAGGCTACCTTTTCACGAACATGAAATCATACATCCTGCAAAGGGACTTGCCCTTCTCGGGGGAGGAGAATACGAAGAACAGGGGCTGTTTCCCTTTCATTTTCGCTGTCCCGCTTATCGGGATGACGACTTCCTCGACCCCGGAGCCTTCCTTTCCGTCAAGAGTGAGTTCCCCTATCTTCTTTCCTCCCCTGTCGAAGTAGGGAGACCCGACCATGACAGTGATGGTTCCGGGAGTTCCCTCCCGGAGAAGATGCATGGAGAGCCTCAGTGAGGATGCCTTCCTGAGCGGGTCGAAGTTTATGTACTTGTACCCCACTACTGAGCCGTCCGTGTTGTTCACCACGGGGCAGAATGGCTCCTTCTGGTTGAAGGGCCCCTGGAAAGAGTCGGGGTCGAACCTGGTCGGTTCGATATAGGACCCGGAGAATGCGAAGTGGGGATAGTTCTGTGTGGCGGGGGTGGGGTTGGTCAGGTAGCAAGCCACGCCGGCCGGGATCCTTGCAAGGGGATTGAGACCCTCGGTGCTGAACCCTTCGGAGTTGAACTCACCCTCGCTTACGGTGACCTTCCCGCCCGGGGCCTTGTCCACGGAGACCTTGATTTCGGAGACCATGGCCTGGCGGGAATACTCGTCCGTTCCCGTCTGGCGGTGATAGAACACCCACCATTTGCCGCCTGCCTGGACTATGCTGCCGTGGGTGTTGCCGAAAGGATTCGCGGTGCATATGGTGGTGCCGTCCGGTTCCTTTTGCCGGCCCCTCGCGTCAATGATGGTCCCGCCGTACTTCCATGGACCCAGCGGATGGTCCGAGTAGCAATAGGCCAGGGTGTAGTTCACGGAGGGAAGGCCGAATTCCCCTTCGGCAGTCCACCTGCTGAAGATGAAGACGTACTTGTTCTCTATCTTCCTTATCGAGGAAGCCTCGAAGAAACGTTCCTCGCCTTCCTGGTAGCGTCCGGGAATCATGTCCTCGACCACTTTTGTCCCGGGTTTTACGGTAGCCATCGTCTCGGGGTCCAGTTCGGCCCCATATGACCTCTCGAACCCCCAGTAACCGTAAACCTTCCCGTCGTCGTCCACGAATACCGCAGGGTCGAACCTGAGTACCCCGTCAGTGAGGACAGGATTGTCCTTGGACCAGTTGCACACCGTGAAAGGCCCGTCGGGACGGTCACTTTTGGCTACCATGCCGTTTCTGCCGCCACCTTGGTTGTTGGGATAGAGGTAATATGTCTTCTTGCCGTCCGGCCCTGTCTTCATGGCCACGTCCGGGGCATACAGCACATCCCCTCTCCCGTCCCTGTGGATGGGATTCCCGTCACGGTCAAGTACCGACTTGAAGATGACTCCGTCATATCTCCATTCCCTGAGGTTGTCCATTGGGGCGGACCAGACGACCTGCTCCCGTCCGCAGTACTCGCTCAGCAGCGAATCATGGGAACCATAGATGTATAACCTGTACTGTCCGGGGCAGTCCGGGTCCTCGAAAACGTAAGGTTCCCCGTCCGGGATGAACTCCCACAGGGGAAGATATGGGTTCTGGGCAAGCGTTGCCATGGCAGGGAATACGAGAAGGCAGGCACACAGAAGTGTGCTGCGCCACAGTGCGGGAAGTCTTGAATGCATGGTTTGGTATATTGGTTTTGAATGTCTATGGATGGTCATTTCTGATGGCAGGGGGGAGGTGGAGGGTCTTGAAAGAGAGGGCTCAGTCCCAAGCATCCAGGTCAAGGTCCTCGCCGAGGTCTCCCTTCCTGAAGACGGGTTCCTTGATGCCTTTTCTCTTCTGGGAGCGGTAGTTGTCGAGGAGCTTGAATGCGTATTTGCCCAGAAGCAATATCGCGGCGAGGTTGCACATGGTGATCAGAGCCATGAAGAGGTCTCCGATATTCCAGACCATTTCCAGGCTCATCATGGCTCCGACGAAGACGCTCACCCCCGCGGAGAGGATCCTGTAGATGTTCAGCACCGTCTTGTTGGAAGTCATGAAACGAATGTTGGACTCCCCGTAGTAATAGTTGCCGATGATGGTGGAGAAGGAGAACAGGAGGATTGCGATGGCGATAAAGATGGGGCCGGAGCGCCCGATTTCGCTTTCCAGGGCATTCTGGGTCAGGGCTATCCCGTTGGCGCCGGTATCGTAAAGCCCGCTTATGAGGATGATGAAAGCTGTGCAGCTGCACACGAGGATGGTGTCCACCAGCACGCCAAGGGCCTGGACCAGTCCCTGCTTGACGGGATGGGAGACATTTGCCGTGGCCGCTACGTTGGGGACGGAACCTTCCCCAGCCTCATTGCTGAAAAGTCCCCTCTTCACCCCGTACAGGATCGTGGCCCCCAGTCCTCCTCCCACGGCCTGCCTTGCACCGAAGGCATCCTTGATTATCATGTTGAACACATTCGGGACAAGTCCTACGTTCTTGAACACTACGACAAGGGCGAGGCCGAGGTATCCGAAGGCCATGATGGGTACCATGACGGAGCTGAGGATAGCGATCCGTTGGATTCCGCCGAATATGATGAGGAGTGCACTTACAGATAGGATTGCTCCGACAAGGACGGGACTCAGTCCGAAAGCTTCATTCATCGCTCCCGCAATTGTATTGCTCTGGATGGAAGTCTGGGTGATGCCGAAAGCGAGGATGAGAAGAATTGCGAAAAGGTAGGACATCCACTTGCTGTGCAGTCCTTTGCGTATGTAGTATGCGGGTCCCCCGATGTTGGCCCCGTCATTGGGCTTCTTGAAAAGCTGGGCCAGGGTGGATTCGACGAAGGAGGTGGCAGATCCCACGAGGGCTGTGATCCACATCCAGAATACGGCCCCCGGTCCTCCGATGGCGATTGCAGTGGCCACACCCGCAAGGTTCCCGCATCCGACCCTCGTGGCAAGGGATACCGCAAAAGCCTGGAAGGAGGAAATGCGCTTCTTGGACGAAGGATCTTTTTTTGTCACGGAGTCCCCCGCCGAGTCCTTCAGCAGGCGGAACATCTCCCCGAACATCGAGAACTGGACGAATTTTGTGCGGATGGTGAAATATAGGCCGCAGCAGATCAGTACTGCGATAAGGATGTAAGTCCACAGGAAATCGCTTACGGAAGAAATGAGTCCAGACATATGAAGCATCTTTGTTAAGTCCCCGAATATGCGTAGGCCTACAGGGTTGGGGAACCCACTAGGGCAGGTCGGCTTCAAAATTAAGGAAATTCAATGAATCTTCTGCAATTGTGAAGATTAAAGGATGAGGGGTGGCTTGGGGAAAGTAGATGTATTCCTCGCAGTTTGTGATTACTGGCGGACCGCCTTTTTCAATGAGACTATCCGTTCTTCCGAGGAAAAAACGTACGAGGGAGCCTTTCAACTATTGCTTTTCCAAAAATCAGTGCCTAACTTTGTTCCAATGCGGCCTTGCCCCACGGGCATGCCCGGCCAAAGGTTTTGTGGACCGGATGAAAGGAGTGCCGCCGCCTACTTCGAAGGCCCTCCACAGAGGGGAGCAGCCTGATTGCCAAAGCTGGATGCTTTGCCCGCAAGGGTTCTTTTTGTTTTTTTTCTACCAATCTTCAGTTGATATACTCCCTTCGGGCAAGGGGTGTTTCCGATATTTTTTCCGTTCGGGGTTCGTCCCCGGTCATTCCGCATGAAAATGGGGCTTTGTTCCCGACATGCGGCAAGGGAAGGCCGCACCGGTGGTCCCTCGTGAGAGTACTTCTATTGCCAACGTACTATTATGTATACGACCCTTTAGACTGCATGCACTACACTTTTGGTGCACCAACCACTTCCTTATACAACCGGTCGCAAAAGGATCATTGGGCAATGCCTCCTTTCCTTGAAAGAGCGTCCCCGCCAGAGGAATCCGGCGGGGATTGTTTTGTCCAATCATTGAAGCTGTGGCCGCCATGGATGGATATGGATCAGGAACCATTCTTTCAGGCAGGGCCATAAAAACAAAAAGACCTTCCCGCAGGAAGATCGACTTGTCTTTGTGAGGACTGGCAGATTTGAACTGCCGACCTCTTGCCTGTCAAGCAAGCGCTCTAAACCAACTGAGCTAAGCCCTCAAAGGAAATGGACTGCAAAGATACGACCTTTTGCTTAAAAAGCAAGAGGGAGGGATGAACAATTTGTCATTTTTCCCGAAATTTCCCTCCCTTGCCCGCCAAATACAAGGATGAGACCTTTCTTAGGCAAGTTCACATATGATTGAGTCCGATACGAAAAACTTCTTCTCGGGGATTCGGAGATTGTTCCCCTGCACGGAAAGGGACCCTTCGCTCAGGAGTCCGTCCACCTTGTCCTTGTCGCAGAGTTCGTAAAGTCTCTTTCCGGGAAGGCCTTTGGAAGTTCTCAGCGAGAGCATCAGCTCTTCCAGTCGGGCATCCTCCTGAGTGAGGGTTTCCGAGGAGATTTCCCGGTCCATCAAGGCTCCGGAGTTGGAATATCTGACTTCCTTGCCATCGGATGTCCTATAGAATGAATGGGCCATGCTCCCCACACCCACGTAGGGAACTCTTTCCCAGTAGGCCGAGTTGTGCCTTGAGTGCATGCCTTCAAGGCAGAAGTTGGAAACTTCGTAGTGAAGATAACCTCTTTCTCTCATCTTCCTGCAAAGAAGCCCGTACTGCTCGCAGCACACTTCGTCGCTTTCCTGGGAGACTTTCCCCAGGGCAAGCAACTTCCCGAGGGCACTGCCATCGTCAAAGGAGAGCTGATAGGCGGAGAGGTGCTCTGGATGGAGGTCCAGGGTCCTTTCAAGAGTGTCCTCCCACTTTTCCATTCCCATCCCGGGGACTCCGAAAATGAGGTCGAGGCTCAGGTTCCCGATCCCGCAGCTGCGGAGGATGGAGACAGCCCTGAGGACGGTGGCGCTGTCATGGCGGCGGTGCATCCACTTGAGGATATCGTCATCGAGGGACTGCACTCCCATGCTTATGCGGTTTACTCCGCACCCAAGGAGTTCAGTGACATACTTCTCTCCACGGAGAGCGATGTCTTCCGGGTTCACTTCCACAGTGAACTCGGAGGGCGGGGTGGGGATTATTGACAGAAGGGTCGAGGAGACCTCTTTGAAAAAAGAGGATGGCAGCACCGAAGGGGTGCCGCCACCTATATATAGAGTATTGTACTGGCCGTCCTCTCCGACAGATGAAAGGATTTCATCCTTCCTGTCCTCCATTTCCTGGCATACCCTTTCGGTATATGCCTCGAAGAGGTCCTCTTTACAGAGGGCGGAGCTACGCTGCATTCCCTTTCCTGGGGTCATCGAATAGAAAGCGCAGTAGATGCACTTGCCCAGGCAGAAGGGGACATGGACGTAGACCATTTGCCTTGGGACCTAGCGCAGAAGCAGGTCACACTTCCCGAGGATTCCCTGGTCTGAATAGGCCTCGACGGTGTAGATTCCCTTGAAGAACTCGGGAACGTCGTTGAGGTAGATCGTCAGGTCAACCTCTTTTCCCTCATAGTCAACTTCCCTGGATGCGGATGCCACGACCTGCTCGCCGTTGAGCTTGAAGAAGGTCTGCACGGAGTTGGTCACGATTATGCCGTCCGGGTCCTTGACCCTGATGTAAATGGTGAGGGGACCCTTGGGTGCGAGGTCGTTCTCGAGGAGGCTCAGGGTGGTCACGAGACGGAAGGCGTTCTTGCTCTTGTCGGTGGCCTTGCCGCTCTTGTTCATGGCGATGGTGTTCAGGCCGCGTGCCTTGATGACGGAACCGGCGGCGACCTGCTCGCTGAGGCCCTGGACCTGCTGGGTGAGTTCCTCGTTCTCCTTCTTGCGCTGTGCTGCCTCCTTGCGGGCGGAAGCTGCCTCTGCGGTGAGCTTGTGGTTAAGGGTGTTGAGGGAGTCTATCTGTGTGATGTAGCCCCTCATTATGGTACGCAGGGTCCCGAGTTCCTTCTCGTACTGGCGGATTTTCGCCCTGTCGGTGGCCTGGGTGGACTTCATGCGCTCGATGAGCTGGGCTATCTCGGCCCTGGAAGTGTCCAGCTGGGAGTTTATCTTGTCGTAGTCGGAGGACAGGTTCGCATAATCGGCCTGCAGGTCCTCCATCTGGTGGATGAGGTCCTCTTTCTCTACGTTCAGCTGTTCCACGAGTTTATAGAAGGATTCCTTGCTGGCGTTCTCGACATTGAGGCTCTTGGCAATCTGGGCCTCCTTGTATTTCATGTAACCGAGCACACCAGCCAGTGCGACGCAAAGTATTGCCAGCACTATGATGGCGGTCTTCAGGTTCTTGTTGCCCTTCTGCTTCTCTTCCCGGGCTATTCTCTCTAGCGGATCTTCTTTCATATCAAATAAAAAAATTGAATCGGTGACTGATTGTCCAGAGGTGACGGACAGTGGCCGTCACCCACTGGTGGTGACATGCAAAGTTAGTGCAAAAAAGGGTTAAAAATGAAAAATGCATAATTTTTGTAGATACTTAAGCGAAAGCTGCCCCAGCACAAGCAAAACTTTTTTACCATGAGATATATTATCCGGGCACTCAAGTATTTCCTGTACATAGTTGTCCTGCTGTCCATTTTCATCTTCATCCTGGTTCTCCTCAAACTGGTGGACCCGGACATATCCAAGATGTTCCGCAACGGTTACCAGTCCCTTTGGCAGATTGCCGCGATGTTCGGGGCGGTTGCCGCCATTTATCCGCTTTTCGGGTACATCAGGAGAGGTGTCATCATGAGAGGGGAGTATAAGGAGATTGCACCGATCGTGAAGGATGTGATGTCTTCAAGAGGCTATGTCCTCGAGAAGGAAGAGGGGGAGGGCATGACTTTCAGGACAAAGAGCGTAGCGGCTAAGATTATGAAAGTGTTCGAGGACAGGATCTCTTTTGAGCGCACGGTCAATGGATTTTATGTCGAGGGGCTCAGGCGCGACGTCGTTCCCCTGCTCTATTCCCTGGAATCCAGGGCAAAGGGAGAGGAAGAGGCCGAAGTCTCCGACCATCAGCAATAACACTAATTCTTTTCAGCCATGACAGAGGAATTCAAGACAATTGCACGGTTCTCCGACCCTATGGTGGCGGAGATTACCGCAGGAATGCTCCGTTCCAATGGCATTCCCGCCGAAGTATTCGGCGAGACATCCTCTTATCCTTCCATTTCCTATGAGAAAGTGGAGGTGAAGGTGAACGTGGAGGATTATGAGGCCGCAATGGCCCTGCTAAAGGAGAACGAGAAAGTGGACGCCACCCTGGAGGACTGACAGGGAGAGAGCCAAGGCCGTTCTTTCATAACAAATGAAATTCGGGTCGGTGCCTTGAAGAAGGCTTACCGGCCCGACTTGTTGTCTTGTGGAAGGGATACTACTCGCCGTTCACGAGTTTTGCAGAGGCGCATAGCATGTCATACCACTCCTGCCCGTAGATTTCAGTTAGGGGACCCTTCAGGAACTGGTACACCCTGACACCGTCCTTCTTTCCTTTCTCGAAGGCCTGGTGGCAGATGTTCCAGCGGTGAAGGTTCAAGGCTTCCCCTCCTCCGGGCATCTTGGTGACCCGGATGGGGTAGAGCCAGCAAGAGACGGGCTTGCGGAAGGAACACTTGCCTTCGAAGAAGCGTCTTTCCATGGCGCATAGGCAGTTGCCGGGACCCTCGAAAAAACAGTAGGCGCACTCGCCCCTCCCTTTGCAGAGCGGGGTTACGATGTCCCCGTCGCGGTCAATTTCGAAGAAGCCCTTGTCCAGCACCGCCTCCCGTCCCCGGGGCTGCATGAGGTCACTGAAGGAGTCGTAGTTGCGTTCGATTTCCTCGAGCTCCTCCTCCTTGAGGGGTGCTCCGCCGTCGCCCTCTATGCAGCACTTGCCACGGCAGAGGTCGTAGTCGCACTCGAAGTACTCTGTGACCACCTCCTCGGAAATCAGGGTGTCGCCTATCTGGATAATGGTTCCGAATGATGAGTTCCTGTCCATGGTCGTGGGTTATCCCGTTACTGTTCCTTTTCTTTTTCCTGTTCCTGCTCCTCCTTGCCTTCTCCTTCCTGCTCTTTTTGCTGCTCCTGCTCTACGACCTCACCTTCGCCCTCGCCTTCGGTGGCGGTCTCCTCGGCAACTTTCTCGGTTTCCTGAGCCTTCAGCTTTTCCTCTTCCTCCCTCTCGTCCACGATTACCTTGCCGGGGTCCTCGGTGCGGAACTCCGCGGCGAGAGGAAGTGCGATTGGCATTGTCCTGACAGGATTGTATCGCAGAATCTCCCTGGCGTTCCAGTAGGGCTTGCCCTGGTAGAGTTCACCATGGCCCTCGAAGATGCTCCAGTACAGGGCTCCGTTGCCTGAATTGTCCTTGACGGCAGTGTACATGGGCTCGACGACAGGGATGGTCTCCTTCACCGGGTCGGTGGAGGCAAGCACCTCCCCTGTGCGGCGCTTCCTGACCGCATATTCCCCGACTGAACCGTTGACGAGGTTCCTGATGACGGCATTGGTGCCCTCGAGGGTCACCGAGTTCAATTTGCTCGCCTGGTCCGTCATGAGGTCCTTTCCGTAGGAATATCGCAGTAGCAGGAAGTCGATGATGTTTTCCGGGGTGGAGTTCCATGCCGCAACGCTATGTCCGAGCATCTTCTTGGCGGAATCGAAGGTTTTCTTGTCCACACCTTTCTTTGCCAGGTCGGCCATGGCCGCATTGATTTTCTCCATCACCCTGTCCACGTTCTCCTCCCTGAAGATGGAGGCCGGAAGACCGCTGCTGTTGGCGGGGTCCAGCTGCGTGCGGAAGAAGAATCTCTCCTCCGGGAACATCTCCTGGTGCCAGTCGGAATCCACTCTCCAGCCAAGGGAGGCCGCTTCGCGTCCGATTGCATCCTCCAGCAGATAAGCCGCCACCCTGGTGGTAAGGAAGTTGTCCACGGTATAGGCGATGGGGATGGACATCATGATGTCAAGAGAAGGCTCGTCTCCCACAGCGTACTCGTTCATCTTGCCATAGATGGTGCTTCTCTGTGTCTTGGTCCTCATGGTCGCGACCTTCTCGGTGCGGAACCCTCCGATATAATTGCAGAGGGTCTTCTTGAGGGCTTCCTCATTGAAGTTGCCCACTATGATCAGCACTCCGTCATTGGCCTTCGAGAACACTCTCTCGAAGAGGATGTCGCATCTTTCCTTGAAGTCGTCGGACAGGTCAAGTGGCTTCTTGTAGGTGGAGAAAGCCGATGTAGGGGCCATTATGGAATCAAGCGTGGCGAGACGGTATTCTTTCCCGCCTACCGCCAGGTCACGGCGGAGGGCCTCGTTGCGGCGGTATGTCTCATAGGAGGTCTTAGATACCTGCCTTTCATTTGCGATGCTCAGCAAGGCCTTAAGGAGAAGGTCCATCTTGTCCGAAGGGGCGTATCCGGTGAGCTGGAAGTCGGAAACGGACACCTTGGCGTCCATCTTGATGCCATTGGCGGTCAAGATATTGGTGAAGGCGTTGCTGGAGAGTGACGAGAAATCACTCTGCCAGAGCATGTCGGATATGTATGCCCCTTCACCCTTGGTCAGGTTCGGGATCCAGGAATAGCCGCTCTTGAACAGCCATGTATAGTGGAACAGTCCCTCGTTCCCGGCGGGGGCTTGCTTGTAGATTACTTTCACTCCGTTGGAGAAGGTCCACATTTTCCCGCCGGACAGGGGCTCGGGGTTGTCAATGGCGACCTTGACTTTCGGTATGTTCTTCTTGGTGAGAGCCACTGTGTCCCTGTCGTCCGGTATGAATGTCTCCCCGCTCATGCCGGTACCCGTCCATTCCGAGTCGAAGACACGGAGGAGGGTCGTCGCTATGCTGCGCGGCGCTTCGGCAGTGAGGGTAAGGTTACGGGAACGGTCGATGGTGGCCTGGGCAAAGTCGTTGAACAACTTCAGCGACAAGTCGTCGTCCACATTCCTCTTGGTGAAGAATTCAAGGTCGGAGGAGGGGGCCGCAAGGGAGCTTCCGTACAGGAAGTTGGACTTGCACATCTCGACATAGTCCCTGTTGGGAACGTTGTCCCCGAGGGATGCGGATTTGAGGGCGGTGATATTCTCTTCGACTGCATCCTTGTACTCTGCGGCACCGGCACCGGTCATGTCGAACTGGGCCAAGGTCCTGGCCACTATCTTCGTGGCCTCGGTTATCTTGTCGGGAGTCGTGATGATGCGCAGGGAGAGGTGTTCCGGACCGGGTGTCTCACTGCTGGGGATGTAGTCCAGGTCAACGGTGGCGACGGGTATGTGCTCGCTTCGCAGAGAGCGGCGGATCCGTTGCTTCAGGATAATGAACAGTTCACGTACGAACTTCTCGGTCACGAGCGGTTGTACCGTATTCATATTCTCCGGGGGAATCCTGTCTATGGCATAGTCCACCGTGATGGCTGCCGTCTTGGGGGATGGTTGGGGACGGACGACCAGACGGGCAGGGAAAGGGAGCCCGGTGGAAACGGTCCTCTCCGGCAGGGTCGCTTTCTGACGTCTCACCAGCATGGAGAGCATGTACATTTTGCCCAGGACGGTTGCGGGGTCCACATCCCCGGAGACTATGATCGCCTGGTTCTGGGGGCTGTACAGGTCGCCAAGGTGGGGGGCCTGCTGCTCGATTATGTCGAACATCATAAGCAGGGTGGAGTCAACGGCTGCAGGCTTCAGGAGAAGGTCGATTTCTTTGAAACGGAAAGTGGTGCAGTCATCGCTTACCTTGACGTAACCGTCTTCGGAGGGCCAGATTCCGTTGTCGGTCATGAAAGAGAGGGGAGTGCCGTCCTTGAAATGGGGGATGTCCGTAATTGAGGCCTTGGACTGGACAATGGTCAAGCCCCGGTACTGTTCGCTTTCATCATTCAATCCGACTTTCTGCACGAGGGCCATGTCCACCTTGTCCTTCTCGGTGGTGTTGGTCACCACGTAATATTTAATGCCGGAGTCGAGGATGCCGGTCCGGATTTTCGGGGATACCGGCCTCTGTGGGAGGCTTTGGGCTGGCACGCTAGCCGGGAAAGAGAAAAACAGGAGCGCTGAAAACAATCCCATGAAGAAAATTCTCACCCTGCTCCTATATATTTTATAAGTGTTGTATATACCGTACATTGTTCAAAAAGGTGTTGATAACTGCAAAGTTATAACAAATTATTTCTAAATTTGCCGTTCCTGCGCAGCTCCGGAGGCAAACAAATTAAAAGATTTTTCCCTCGTTTGTCCATTTATGGAACGATAATTGTTTTATGGGTAAGCAAAAGTCGTTCCCAAGGACAAATAAGAACACTTTTTGAGACCTTCCGAAGGTCCAAATAGGCAGATTATTATTAGTTAAACTCACAAATACTTGACGATGAAAAAGTTTTTCCTTGCAATGGCTGCACTTGTTATGTCAGCCGCTATGATGTCCGCACAGGACCTCGCTACAGCAACTCAGACCTTCAACAACGGTGCTGAGCAGTTGGGCACGGGAGACAAAGTGACCGCGCTTGCTACTTTCAAGGAGGCTCTTGGCATGGCTGAGGCCCTCGGGGAGGAAGGAAACGAAATAGTTGCATCCTGCAAAAAGGCCATCTCCAACATTATTTTCAGCAACGCCAAGGATATGGTGAAGGAAGAGAAGTTCGACGAGGCTCTCTCCCTCATTGACGAGGCAAAGAAAGTTGCCGCCGAGTGCGAGAACGAGGATGTCCTCGTGCCTGCCGAGCAGCTCATCCCCCAGGTCAACCTGGCCAAGGGAAATCACCTCTACAAGGCTAAGGATTACGCTGCGGCAAAAGAGATATTCACCTCTCTCCTGGAGTCCGACCCCAAGAATAAGAATGCCAATATCCTCCTCATCCAGACTCTCACCAAGCTCGGTGATATCGACGGTGCAGTGGCTCTTCTCCCCCAGGCTGAAGAGGTTGGCAATACCGCCAACGCCAAGAAGGTTATCGCAGGCGCATTCCTCTCCCAGGCCCAGGCTCAGCAGAAGGCCGGCAAGAATGCTGAGGTTTGCGAGACCGTGAAGAAGGCAGAGGAGCTGGATCTCATCTCCAATCCCGCCATCTATCAGCTCGCCGGCGGCGCTGCCACCAAGCTCAACAAGATCACTGACGCTATCGCTTTCTACGACAAGTTCCTCACCGCAGCTCCCACCAACAAGAACTTCGGCGCCATCGCCTACACCGTAGGTGCCCTGTATCAGCAGAACCTCAAGAACAACGCAAAGGCTCTCGAGTACTACAAGATGTCCCTCGACGCTGGCTACGCAAATGCCAAGCAGATGGTGGACGCCCTGAGCAAGTAATCGGAATGCCCCACTTGGTCGGAGAATATGACAGACCTTGAACTTCTATCCCCGGCCAAGGATTTAAGTACCGGCATCGCAGCAATTGACTGCGGTGCCGATGCCGTTTATCTGGCGGGCCCCTCCTTCGGGGCCAGGAAGGATGCCGGCAATCCGGTATCTGATATCCGCACCCTCTGCGAGTATGCCCATCGCTTCGGGGCGAGGGTGTTCGTGACGGTCAATACCATCCTCTGCGATGAAGAGATCCCCTGTGCCGGTGCGCTCATGAAGGAGTGCGAGGAGGCGGGGGTCGATGCTTTCATAGTCCAGGACCTCTCCATTCTTGAAGTTGTCCGCTCCCTGGGAATCCATGTCCCGCTCCATGCCTCCACCCAGTGTGCCATAAGGACGGTCGAGGATGCTCTCTTCTACGAAAGGCTTGGGTTCTCAAGGCTTGTCCTGGAGAGGGAACTGTCCCTCCAGGATGTGAGGGACATAAGAAAAGCAGTGTCCTGTGAAATAGAGTTCTTCGTTCACGGGGCTCTTTGCGTCTGCTACAGCGGGCAGTGCTACCTCAGTGAGTATCTGGCCGGAAGGTCGGCGAACCGGGGTGAGTGCATCCAGGCTTGCCGCTCCCGGTATGACCTCCTCGATGAAAATGGCCGGGTCCTGGTAAAGGACAAAGCCCTTCTCTCACTTGCGGACTACAACCTCCTTGACCGCCTTCCCGACCTGGCGGAAGCGGGCGTGTGTTCCTTCAAGATAGAAGGGAGGCTGAAGAATATATCCTATGTGAGGAATGTGGTAAGGAAGTATTCACAGGCACTGGACACTCTTGTGGAAATGTATCCGGACCGCTATCGCAGGGCCTCTTTCGGGAAAGTCGTTTCGTCATTCACACCGGACCTGTCCAAGACTTTCAACAGGGGATACACCACACTGTACCTTGATGGGAAAAGGGATAACGGACCTTGGTCCAGCATGGACTCCGCAAGAAGCATAGGGGAGAGGATAGGTACCGTGAAGGCGGTCCGCCATAAAGGTCCCGAGACCATGATTACGGTTGGTGGCGCCAACCATGGGACAGCCCTATCCAACGGGGACGGTTTCTGCGCTCTTTCGAAAGATTCGGTAATAGGGTTCCGTGGAGACAGGTGCGAGGGAATGGACATATGGACAAGAAAACTTGAGGGCATAGCCGTGGGCATGCCACTTTACAGGAACTACAGCGCAGCCTTCGAGAAGGGGGTGGCCGCTTCCCCGGGGAAGAGGCTCCTCCGGGTCGGGGTGAGCATGAAAATAGACTGTCCGGAAGAGTCCGGCCCATATGAAATCACCCTCACCGGCACCCGTGAAGACGCCCTTGTCCACTCACTTTCCTTCAGGTCATCGTACGATACCGCCAGGGACCCGCAGAAAATGCGGGAGACCCTCAGAAGACAGATTTCAAAGGAAGCGGCACAGATGTCCTTCTCCCTTACTGAAGTCATTCTGGGGGAGAATGCCCCCATGCCTTTTATCCCCACAGGGGAAATCAATTCTTTCAGGAGGGAACTATCCTCCGCCCTCTCCCTCCTTCCCATAAAGGTCAGGCCCATTCTGGATGTTGTCCCCGCTTCCCTTGACAGCATTCCCGGCAGGGACTTCCCGGGAGGGAAGGCGACATATAAATACAATGTATCGAACGCTCTTTCCGAGGGGATATATTGCAGGGCCGGGGCTGAAGGGGTGGAGCCTGCATACGAGATTTCACACAGGACGGGGGTGGAACTGATGCGTACCCGCTACTGCATCCGCCATGAACTGGGAATGTGCCTGAGGGACAGGCCGGTCAAAAATCCCCTCAAACTCTTTCTTCGCAACAATGCCCGCATCCTGGAGCTTGGTTTCGATTGCGGGAAGTGTGAAATGACGGTACTGGAGGGAAGGAACGAAGGGAAGAAGCAAGGTTGACTGCCACAGAAAAAAAAGGAAAGGGCCCTCCGGAAAGGGGCCCTCTTATCATTTCTTGTAGAGGATGAAGCGGTTCCTCCCGTAGAAGTCCTGGATGATTTCTGCGGAAAAACCCTCGCTTCGGAAGAGTTCAGCAGTCTCTTTTCCAAGGACATCGTTAATCTCGGTGAGCCCCGTCCCTTCCGGAGAAAGGTAGCGGGTGCTCCACTTGGCGATAGCCCTATAGAAGAGAAGGGGATCGTCATCGGGAACGAAGAGGGCGATCTCGGGCTCGAAGTCCACCACATTCTTGCGAAGAAGATGCCTCTCGCTTTCCATGATGTATGGAGGGTTGCTGAGAATGAGGTCGAATTCACTTATCCCTTCCTTGCTGAACGCCTCGCCTCCGTCCAGGACATCGTAGCGCAGGAAAGTAGGGGCGGTGGCCCCGGTTTCCTTAAGAAGTGAGGAGAAATTCTGCCCCTTGGCCACTTCCAGTGCCTCGGGCGAGATGTCCACGCCCGTGACCTTGGCTCCCGTTATGTCCAGTGCGGTCTTCCATGCTATGCATCCCGACCCGGTGCACAGGTCCAGTATCCTTACGGGTTGGGCTTTCTTGCCGTAGGGCCGCCTCATGCGGTAGATCCTCATTCCGGTCTTGATGGCCTCCCGGCACAGGAGCTCGGTCTCGGGACGTGGGATGAGGACATCCGGGGTGACGGTGAAAGTAAGACCGCACCACTCCACCTTGCTTGTCACATACTGGATGGGTTCCCCTCTGCGAAGCCTGTCCATCGCATCCTGCAAAGCCCCCTCCTTGGACTGGGGGATCACCGTCTGCGGCTCGATTATGTGGGTGTAGCTCTTGGTGCCAAGTATGTCCTCGCAGAGCATAAGGACAATGGAACGAGCTTCCACCGTAGGATAGAGGCTTTCCAGGGAGGCGGTATTTTCCTTAATGAAATTCGAGAGGAGCATAGGGCTCGGGGCGGGCGGTAAGTTTAGGCTTTTACGGAATTAGGTGTTCTCTATCACCGTTGTAAGGAAGGAGGTTATGTCCATTCCTGCGGCACGGACCATCTTCGGGACCAGCGATGCGTTGGTCATCCCTGGGATAACGTTCACTTCCAGGAAGTACAGTCCATCCTGGGCGCTTATGTAGTCTATTCTCACAAGGCCGGAGCAGCCCAGGTGAGAGTATATCTTGGCGGTTGTGTCCTGGATATGGGCTGTGAGCTCTTCCGAAATCGGTGCGGGACAGATTTCCTTGGAATGCCCGTTGTACTTGGCCTCGTAGTCGAAGTACTCATTGTCCGAGACTATCTGGATGACGGGAAGGGTCTTTACCTCGCCTCCGTCTGTGTAGGCCGCGCAGGTGAACTCTTCCCCCTCTATGGCTTTCTCAAGTATTACGGTGTCTCCCTCGGTGAATGCGAAGCGGATTGCCTGCTCAAGCTCGCCGTTTTCCTTCACCTTGCTTATGCCGAAGGAGGATCCTCCGGAGGTCGGTTTAACGAACATCGGAAGACCTACCTTGTCGATGGCGTCCTTGCAGAAAGCCTTGAGGTCCGCGCCTTTCCTTACGAAAGTGTCGGGGGCCAGTTTCACGAAAGTGGCGTCTCGAAGATAGCTCTTGCAGGAGTATTTGTCGAAAATGACTGTGGTGACGTATGCCGAAGGAGTCGAGAAGGGTACGCCCATCATCTCGAGGTAGCCCTGGAGCTGGCCCGTCTCCCCGGGAGTTCCGTGCTGCATGATGTAGGCGTAGTCGAACTTCACCTTCTCACCGTAGACGGTTACCGAGAAATCGTTCTTGCTCACCTCGGGACGGGCGTTCTCCGGGAAGGTGACCCTCATGGAGTTGCGCTTCTTGAAGGCGACCAGCTGCCATTTCCCGAAACGCGCAAAGACCTCGTAGACATTGTAGCGGGTCTCGTCTATGTGGGATGCGGTATATTCACCGCTGCGGCAACTCACTTCCCACTCGGAGGAGTCGCTGCCGTAAATCACGGCAATGGTGTCGTATTTACTCATGGTTGTGTATGCTTTCTAGTCAAAGAAATACTCTGTCTCGGACTGGGTCTCGCCCTCGGTGTCTTCCTCGCCTCCTGTGCAGGCCAGGTCTATGTTGAACCCCGCAGGGCGGGAGAAGGAGTCGTCGGCGCTTATTCCCAGGGTGCCGTCGGCCAGTACTTTCTTCATCCAGATACCCCAGATGGGAAGGGCCACGCTGGCGCCCTGTCCGTAGGCCGTGGAGGAGAAGTGGACCTGCCTGTCCTCGCAGCCGACCCATACACCTGCGGTGATGGAAGGGGTGTAGCCTATGAACCAGCCGTCGGAGTTGTCGTTGGTGGTGCCGGTCTTTCCGGCTATCTGGCCATTGAGGTTGTACACGGACCTCAGCCTGTTTCCGGTACCGCTGGCGACCACCGATTGCATCATGTTGGCCATCAGGTAGGCTGTCTGCTCGCTTATGGCCTCCCTCTTGCGGTTGGTGAACTCAGTGATGACGTTACCCTGGTTATCCTCTATCCGGGTGACGAACATGGGGCTTATGTACACTCCCCTGGAAGGATAGGTGTTGTAGGCGGATACCATCTCATATACGTTGAGGTCCGCAGATCCCACGCACAGTGAGTGCACTTCGTCGAGGTGGCTTCCGATCCCCATTTTCCTCATCATCTGGACCATGGCCTGGGGCCCGAACTGCTTCATGAGGTAGGCGGAGATGTTGTTCGAGGAGTTTGTGAGACCCCATTTCAGGGTCACGGTCTGACCGATCCATTCCTCCTTGTCCGTGCTTCGGGGGGTCCATGTCCTGTCATCGGGCAGGATGAAGGTCTGGGGTACGCACACCGTCTTGTCGCAGGGGGTCATGCCCTCCTGCATGGCGAGAGTGTAGAGGAAGGGCTTGATTGTGGAACCCACCTGCCTCTTGCCCTGGTGGACATTGTCGTACTTGAAGTATCTGTAGTTCGGTCCACCGACATAGGCCTTGATGTGCCCGGTGGAAGGTTCGATGGCCATGAAGGCTGCCCTGAGGAATGCCTTGTAGTAGCGGATGGAGTCGTCCGGGGTCATGGTGGTGTCCCTGTAACCCTTCTTGTCGTAAGAGAAAACCCTCATCCTGATGGGCTCCTTGAAGGTTGCGAAAATCTCCTCCTCGCTCTTGCCCTCTTTCTTGAGGACCCTGTAGCGGTCGCTCCATCTGCGGGCCTGCTTCATCAGGCGTTCCACCGTAGCGTCATCGATGTCGTTGGCGAAAGGAGGGTTCTTCTTGTACTTGAGCTCATCGAAGAAGAGCTTCTGCATATTCTTTCCCAGATGCTCGGATACGGCCTCCTCGGCGTACTTCTGCATCTTGTAGTTGATGGTCGTGTAGATTTTAAGCCCGTCGCGGTCAATGTTGTATTTCTCCCCGTTGGGTTTAGGGTTTTTCTCGATCCATCCGTAGAGCTGGTCATTGACCCACAGCAGGGAATCCACGCTGTAATCCTCTCTCTGGCTGTAGTCGCTTCTGCGGGGCTTCTTTGCGCTCATGTACTTGCGGAGCATGTCCCTGAAATATGGCGCGAGACCTGCGTTGTGGTCCTGGATCTGGTAGGACAGGCTGATCGGAATCTGCTGTATGGAGTCGCTTTCGGCCTTTGTGATGTACTTCATCTTCTCCATCTTGGAAATGACGAAATTCCGCCTGACAAGGGACTTTTCTGGGTTCAGGGCGGGATTGTAGCGGGTGGGCTTGTTCACCATCCCGATGAGGGTTGCGCTTTCCTCTATCGTCAGGTCCTTGGGGTCCTTTGCGAAGAAAGTCTGCGAGGCGGCCTTGATACCGTAGGCGCTGGAACCGAAGAAGATGGAATTCAGGTACATGTTCACTATCTCGTCCTTCGTGTAGTCCCTCTCCAGCTTCACTGCCGTAATCCACTCCTTCAGTTTTATCCATACCATCTTTATCTGTGACACTCCGGGGATCTTGCTGGAGATGTCATCCCTCGGATAGAGGGTCTTTGCCAGCTGCTGGGTGATCGTGGAACCGCCTCCCTGGCTGCTCTTCCTCATGAGGAGGGTCTTGAAGAGGACCCTGCCCAGGGAGCGGAAGTCGATGCCGGAGTGGGAATAGAACCTCTGGTCCTCGGTCGCGATGGCGGCATGGACGACACTGGGGGATAGTTCGTCGTAGGAGACGAATGAACGGTTCTCGATATGGAAGGTGGTCAGCAGTTCCCCGTCCTGTGCCAGGACCTGGGTGGCCAGCTT
This sequence comes from uncultured Bacteroidales bacterium, assembly GCA_905235445.1. Lineage (GTDB taxonomy): Bacteria > Bacteroidota > Bacteroidia > Bacteroidales > UBA932 > Cryptobacteroides. Next base: position 5,107 of record CAJOLJ010000047.1, on the reverse strand, counting down.
GCTGTCGGGATTTTCGAGTTCCTCGAAGGAGGGGATGTCTGCGAAAACCCAGACTATCAGAAGAAGCAAGGCAAATAAAAGGACGGGAAGCGTGACTATCGCCCAGAACCACTGATTGTACTTTTTCTTATTGCTTTTTTTCATCAGTCGAATAGAGGTGTTTTTGATGCTCGTGGCGGGGTTTTCCCTCCCCTTCGGGGGTCTTTTCAAAGTGTGCGGAGACCACGCCAAAGCAATCACAAAATTAATAAGAAATTTGGAGAATTTGAAAGATTGTTCTTTACTTTGCACCCGCAGGCCGCTGTAGGCCCGCATCCGAATCAGCGGAAGTGAAGGAGACCGTCTTGCCGTCATCCCCTGCCGCAAACCTTATGAAACATTAGAATGTCAGCTAAGAACCTCGTAATAGTAGAGTCACCGGGTAAGGTGACAACCATCCAGAAGTTCCTCGGCGAGGACTACATCGTAATGTCCAGCAAAGGACATATCCGTGACCTCCAGGACCATAACCTAAGCATCGATATCGAGAACTCCTTCGCCCCGATATACGAGATTCCCGATGACAAGAAGAAAATTGTCAAGGATCTGAAAGCTGCGGTCTCCAAGGTGGATACCGTCTGGCTTGCAAGCGATGAAGACCGTGAGGGAGAGGCCATATCGTGGCACCTTACCCAGGCCCTGGGTCTGGACCCCCTGACAACCAACAGGATAGTCTTCCATGAGATAACCCCCACCGCCATCGGGGAAGCCATCCGCAATCCCCGTGTCGTGGACATGAACCTCGTTTATGCCCAGCAGGCCCGAAGGGTGCTGGACAGGCTGGTCGGTTTCGAGCTGTCCCCTGTCCTGTGGAAGAAAATCCAGAGGAACCTTTCGGCAGGAAGGGTCCAGAGCGTCACCCTGAGGCTTGTCGTGGACAGGGAAAGGGAGATAATGGCCTTCAGCAAGACTCCCTTCTATAAGATTGAAGGGCTCTTTACCGTCCCTTCGTCACCCCAGCCCCTGAAGGCGGCACTTGACGGAAAGTTCGCTGCCGCCGAGGATGCCACCCGGTTCCTCCGGGACAGCATGGGGGCCACCTATAAGGTCGCTTCCATTGACAAGAAGGAAGTCACCCGTACCCCTGCACCTCCTTTCACCACCTCCACCCTCCAGCAGGAGGCATCGCGCCGTCTTCACCTGTCCGTGAGCCAGACCATGAGAATAGCCCAGGACCTCTACGAGAAGGGTCTTATTACCTACATGAGGACCGATTCCACGAATCTCTCCTCCCTTGCCATCGGTGCGGCCAGGAAGTACGTAACGGAGAACTTCGGTGACCAGTACCACAAGGCACGCCAGTACCATGTCCACAGCAAGGGCGCCCAGGAGGCCCACGAAGCCATACGTCCCACCTATCTGGGTACCCCGAAGATCCAGGGGTCTGTACAGGAGCAGAAGCTCTATGACCTCATCTGGAAGAGGACCGTCGCCAGCCAGATGGCTGATGCCAGGACTCTGCGCACCGACGTGGCGATAGCCTCCGACAAGAGAAGCGAACTCTTCAGGGCCCAGGCAACGGAGATCCTTTTCGACGGGTTCCTGAAAGTGTATGCGGAAAGCACGGAGGACGGGTCCCTTGCCACTGAGGAAGACGAGGTCATCCTCCCCGCCATATCTGTCGGGACAGACCTCATGTGCAAGCAGATCGGCGCTGATTGCAAGTTTACCCAGGCCCCGCCCCGCTACTCCGAGGCCACCCTCATCAAGAAGCTCGAGGAACTTGGCCTCGGCCGTCCTTCGACCTATTCCACCATCATCACCACCCTCACCCGTGACCGCGGGTACATCCAGAAGGGGAACGTGGAAGGCGAGAAGGTGAAAGTGACCAACTACACCCTCAATGACGGGAAGATAACATCCTCCGCCAGGACGGAAACGGTCGGCGCCGAGAAGGGCAAGCTCCTTCCCCAGAATATCGGCATGGCGGTTACGGACTATCTCGTCAAATACTTCCCCGACATCATGGACTACGACTTCACGGCGAATGTCGAGAAGGAGTTCGATATGGTGGCTGAGGGAGGCCTGGCATGGAATGCCATGATAAAGGATTTCTACGGACCTTTCCACGACAAGGTGCAGGAAGTCCTCTCGGCCAAGGATTACGGTACGGTGAGCCGGGAAGTCGGCATCGACCCCCGGGACGGCCTTCCGATAACCGCCCACCTCGGCCAGTACGGGCCCTATCTCCAGAAAGGGGAGGGCGACTCCAAGGTCTATGCGCACCTGTCCTCCGGAACTCTCATCGAGAATCTCACCCTCGAGGAGGCCCTCAGGGCATTCTCCCTTCCCAGGACCATCGGGGAGGTGGACGGGGTGCCTCTCGTCGCCAACGTAGGGCGCTTCGGCCCCTATGTCAAGTACGGGGAGCGCAATGCCTCCATTCCCAAGGGCGGCGATCCCTATTCCATCACCCTCGAGGAGGCCCTCAGGCTCTTTGTCCTGCCCCGCACAGTGGGACAGTACGAGGGGGAGGACGTGACAGTGAATAGCGGAAGGTTCGGTCCTTATGTGAAATACGGGAACATCAATAAGTCCCTGCCGAGGGGAGTGGACCCCATAACGGTATCCCTGGAGCAGTGCATAGCCCTCATCCAGGCAGCCACCTCCACCAAGGACTCGTCAGTCATAAAGGATTTTCCGGAACTTGAGGCAAAGGTCCTCGACGGTCGTTTCGGGCCGTACATCCGTCACACTTCCGGGAACTACAGGATACCCGCCGACAAGCAGGCCCAGGACCTCAGCGCCGAGGATGTCAGGGCCATCCTCTCCTCTTCCACCCCGACAGGACGCTCTTCCAGGAAGTCTTCCGCCCCTTCGAAGAAGGATGAGGGCGCGGCCCCTTCAAAGAAGAAGGCAGCCACTTCCAGGAAGTCCAAGGCCCCATCGGCAGAGAAGAAATAGGATAAACGCCGTTCCTGTCGCATGCAACAGTGTTACCCCGTCTCCTTCGTGAGGGACGGGTTTTTTTGTGGAAGGGGCGGGTGAGGGTTACTTTTTCTAAGCATGGACATCGGCGGGAGGGTGACTGAAATTAAGGTTTAAAGAAGAAATGAACTTTTTTGTTGAAAAAAGTCAGAAAACAAACAAATGAGTTGCATTTTCTTTATAAATTTGCGTCGAATCATAACTTTCAGTTTGTAACATTAATCTGCCAGTCACATGGAAAACGTCAATTCTCGTATACAGTCCGTATATCATATAGATGAGATAGACCAGAAGATACTCTCATTCCTGGTCAAGAACGCAAGAATGCCTTTCCTCGAGATAGCGAGGGAGTGCGGTGTTTCGGGAGCGGCTATTCACCAGAGGGTGAAGAGATTGGAGACCAACGGGGTCATAACCGGATCCCGTCTCCTGGTGAAGCCCCAGGCCCTTGGACTAAACGTATGCGCATTCGTCAGCATCACTCTGGCGGAAGCCAGCAAATACAACGATGTCGTCGCTGAACTGAAGAAGATCCCCGAGGTGGTCGAGTGTCATTTCGTAACCGGGAAATACGCCCTCCTCGTGAAGATGTATTGCCTGGACAATGACCACCTGATGGAGGTGCTCATAAATACCATCCAGAAGATACCCTACATCCAGGCCACCGACACCATGATAGCCCTCGACGAGGCCATCGACCGCCAGGTCTGGGTGAAGGAATATAAGAGCACGAGTTTCTCTGAGACTACGGCAAAGGAACGCCGTGAAAAAGAAGGCGGCACCGAAGGTGAGGCAGGTGCGGACCAACCCCGCCTGCGCCGTACCCGGTCCTCCAAGAAATCCTCTTCGGCAGAGTAGGGGCCCCGTTATCCTTCCATCTCCTCTTTCTCCTTCTGGAGCTGCAGGGTGCGGATGGCCCTTGCCAGCAGGAGATCCTCGGGAGTTGTGATTTTGATGTTCAGCCTCTCACCCAGACAGTAGGTGAGGGGCATTCCTGTTTTCTGGGCAACCGATGCGTCATCGGTGAAGGAGGTGTCGAAGGGGTTGTCGTAGGCCTTCCTGATACATTGGGAAAGGAACATCTGGGGGGTCTGCGCTCCCCAGATGAGTTCACGGGAGGGATCAATGTTCCCGGTGGGGACGCTGAATGTGGGATCCTCTCGCGGGGAGTCCTTGTCGAGGCTCAGGTACTTGAGGGTGTCCACGGACGGAATGACGGGAATTAGCGCCTGGATGTCTCCTTCCTCCATCCTGGTGAACATCCGCCTTATCATCTTTTCCGTAAGAAGGGGTCTCACCCCGTCATGTATTGCGACGATGGCTCCGTCCGGGATCTTCGCAAGGGCATTTCTCACGGAGTGGAAACGGGTTATCCCGCCAGGGACCATTCTCTGGGACACGGAGAAATTGTCTTTGATGCAGTACTCTTTCCATGTGTCCATGCTGCTTTTCCCGAGCACCGTCACGATCTTGATGTCGGGATAGACCGCAAGGAAGCGTTCCATGGTCCGCCTCAGGACCGGTTTACCGCCCAGGTCCAGCAGTTGCTTGGGGGTGCTGCTCCCCATCCGGAGGCCCTGCCCTCCGGCAAGGATTACGAGATACTTTTGAGCCATGATAAGAGAATGTGCTGTCCAAATGAAGCAGGCCCCCGGTAGGAGGTAAGGGCCCACATGCAAAAATAGTCTTTTCGGAAGAAAGAATTCCAAGGGAAAGAGTGAAAAAGCCCATTTGTACCCCAAATTGTCTGGGCGATGGTGGCTAGGTCCCGTCTTAGGGGGCAAGACCGGTAGCTTCGAACTTTGCCGGTGCCTTATCTTGTCTGTGTCGACGACTTTGTCGTGGCAGCATTCTTCTTGTCGTTACAGCATCTTCCCCTCACGGTAGTAAGGTAAATTCAACAAGTCAAATATCAACCTTCTTGATTTGTCGTGAAGGCTGCCGCCGAAGCAATTGGCATAACTCCGGACATGCTTGCTTATAGGGAATCCTTCCTACGGGGCGGAGACATTCTCGATTGTACACTGGTGTTCCTTCGTCGTGGGGTCGTAATTGATTCCCACGAGAATGACGTCCTTCGTATACTCGAACACCTTCTGGGTGTAGTTCCTCCCCTTAATCTGGGCGATGGGACCCTGGG
>CAJOLJ010000046.1 GCA_905235445.1 uncultured Bacteroidales bacterium | reverse complement strand
CTTACGTCGTCGCCACGATGAACGAGGGTGCGACTGCTGAGGAAGGCTACGGGAATTACTACACGTTTGCGGAAGCCCTCAAGAACTTCACGGATGGCTCCGAAACGGGCGCTGAAGGCTACTCCGCATCCGACGTATGGCGCCTGCCCACGGAGTCGGAACTGGGATACTTTAAAGATTTGACGAATTCCTGGACTACCCAGAACGGAGTGAACGGACGGTCGTTCACTGTCACTGATGGTAAGACGCTCTTCCTTCCCGCCGCCGGCTGCGTCTGGTACTACGACGGGTCCCTCACCTACCAGGGCGTGTACGGCAACTACTGGTCATCGACTCCTGACGACTCGACATTCGCCTACAACCTCTACTTCGGCAGTGGCGACTGCGACGTGGACTACGGCAACCGCAACAACGGTAGCAGTGTCCGTCTGTTCTGTGCCTTGCCTTCAGAGTAAGCCATCCTCAGAAGGAAGAAGAGGAGAAGACAGGAGGGCAGAACAAAGACAAATTCCCTTTTCGAGGGGCGACGTGTCCGGTGCGGGAGTACCGTGTCCTGGAGGGACACGCCCGCACAGGGCGCGGCGTCCCTCGCCCCTATCAGAATTGAGAAACAAGTTTTTTCCCTTCGTAGGAGTCATTTCTCCTGCAATTTTCGTAATTGTTTCCTTAACAGGACTTTTCACCTTGTTCCAACCCCTCTTTGTCCTGTTTCTTCGACCACATAAAAGGGTATGGACATCATCCTGCAAGGGTGGTGTCCGTACTTGATTATAGGGGGAAGCTGAATTCTGAGGTTTCACATTATTGTAGGAAGATACTGTTAGTTAAAAAGGCCTACTGGAGTGACTGCTTCAGAGTGTACTGCCCCTTTTCGAGGTGCCCTGGACATGGAGTCATCCCCTTCCACGGGCCCTTTCACTCTCTTTCGCAGTCCGCTAGGCATGGAAATTGTGACAAACTCCCCTTCAGTATAAGTACACAGAGATAGTCACTCAGTTTTAGGAACACCATTTCACATTTATGGGCAAAGAGAAGTTCAAGCTTTCCGCTTCCGCCGTCGCTACCCTGCTCGGAGGGAAAGTGGAAGGAAAAGAGGATGCATGCGCCGTGAGATTCTCCCGGATAGAGGAGGGAAGTGAAGGCGACCTGTGCTTTTTCGCAAACCCCAAGTACGAGTCCTACGTGTATTCCACCCATGCCAGCATCCTCCTTGTCAAAGAGGACTTCGTCCCCACCGCTCCCGTCACCCCTACTCTCGTAAGAGTGGAAGATCCCTACACCGGGATAGCCACTCTCCTCAAGTACGTCTCCGCCAAGGGGCGCAAGCCCTCTTCCAGAAAATCCATCCGTGCCCGTTGGTTCTTTTCCACCCGCTTCGGGAAGGGCGTGTCAGTGGGTGCTTTCGCCTATGTAGGAAGGAGGGTTAAAGTAGGAGACGGCACTGCCATCCACGAGAGCGTCTACATCGGTGACGATACGGTGATAGGGGAGAGGTGCATTCTGTATCCAGGGGTGAGGATCTACCCCGGGATGATAATAGGGAACAATGTGATTGTCCATGAGAACGCTGTGATCGGTTCCGACGGGTTCGGCAACGCCCCACAACCGGACGGCAGCTGGAAGAAGATAGAGCATCTTGGGAACGTAGTCATCGGGGATGACTGCGAGATAGGCGCCTGTACCACCATCGACAGGGCTCAGATAGGTTCAACCGTGCTGGGCAAAGGCGTCAAGATTGACAATCTCTGCCAGATCGCCCATAACGTGCAGGTGGGGGACAATACCGTGATGGCCGCCCTGGTGGGGATTGCAGGTTCCACCAAAATCGGCAAGAACTGCATCTTCGCAGGACAGTCCGGGGCCACGGGCCATGTGGAGATTGCGGACAATACCACCGTAGCTGGCGGTGCAGGCATAATAGGGAACATCAGGACTCCGGGACAGACCCTGATGGGCCTTCCTGCCATCCCTCACCAGAACTTCCTCCGTAGCTACGCCATTTTCCGCAAGAGCGGCAGACAATAATCCATATTTCCACCTTCTTACTTCCATGCAGCAGCAGTACACCCTATCAAAACCATTCTCACTCTCCGGCAAGGGACTTCACACGGGAAAGAGCGCGACTCTTACCTTATGTCCCGCTCCGCAGGACACGGGGATAGTGTTTCGCAGGGTGGACCGGGGAGGGGACATCACGATACCTGCGAGGGGCGAATACGTGGTATCCACAGGCAGGAGCACGACCCTCGGCAAGGATGGAACCACGGTACATACGGTCGAGCACCTGTTGTCGGCTCTTACAGGAATGGGGGTTGATAACGCTTTAGTCGAGATTGACGGGGAGGAAGTGCCCATACTGGACGGGAGTGCGGCTCCTTTCTGTGAAAAGATATCGGAAGTGGGGCTCTTGCAGCAAGGGAAAGAACGCCGCTACATCGAGGTTCCCCGTCCCGTTGAAGTCAAGGACCCGAAGACTGGATCGTGGGTTAGGGTCACTCCACTTAAGGACTCCACCAAGTATGAGAGTACAATAGACTTCCCTTCCAAGGTGCTTTCTTCCTCTACCGTATACTGGGACGGTGGGGCATCATATGAAAGGGAACTCTCGGTGTGCCGCACATTCGTGTTCTTCCACGAAGTGGAGCCTCTTTTCAAAATGGGCCTCATAAGGGGTGGGGACCTGGACAATGCCATTGTCATAATGGAGCACCCCGTGAGCCAGGAGAGCCTGGATGGCCTGGCTGTCGAGATGGGAAGGCCATCGCTGAGGGTCGGGAAAGAAGGTTATCTCAGCAACATAGATCTGCATTTCCCGGATGAGTGCGCCCGGCACAAGATGATGGATCTGATCGGTGACATGCGCCTTTGCGGAGGGTTCCTCCGTGGCCATGTCCAGGCCTACAAGCCCGGGCATCACATTAACACCCTGCTTGTCGGGGAACTTCTTCGGGCCCTGGCTGAAAACAAGACAGTAACAGAAACAAACAAACAATACACGTCATATCATGGTTGAAATCAGTCCTCTCGCCACAGTGAGCCCCAAGGCGGTCCTTGGGGACGGTGTCGTGGTGGGACCATACGCATACATTGAAGGAGATGTCCAGATCGGAGAAGGAACCCGTGTGTTCCCGCATGCCGTAATCTTCGACCACGTGAGGATGGGCACTGGCTGCCAGGTTTTTCCCGGGGCCGTCGTGGGGGCCATACCCCAGGACCTCAAATTCAAGGGGGAACTCTCCTACGTGGAGATCGGTGACAGGGTGACGGTAAGGGAGTGCGCCACCGTGAACAGGGGCACCGCGGCAAGCGGCAAGGCCCTGACCCGGGTCGGCAGCGATACCCTGCTGATGTCCTACTCCCATGTAGCCCACGACTGCAGGGTCGGAAGTCACTGCATCCTCACAAGCTACGCCGGGATAGCCGGTGAGACCGACATGGATGACTGGGCGATTCTTGGGGGCGGGACCATGGCTCACCAGTTCTCGAAGATCGGCTGCCATGCAATGGTCGGCGGAGGTTGCACTGTCGTGAAGGACGTGCCTCCGTATTCCCTGTGCGGACGGGATCCCCTATGCTATTCGGGAGTCAATATAGTGGGACTCAGAAGAAGGGGATTCTCACTTGAGGTCATCCGCAATATCAAGGAGATCTACAATACCATTTTCTATTCCAGGTACAACATTTCCGACGGCTGCGCCCGTGTCGAGGAGGCATTCCCGGAGTCCGAGGAAAAGAGGGCGATACTGGATTTCATAAGGGATTCCAAACGGGGGATCGTCCGGGCGGTCGAGATTGTGCAGAAACCCCTCGACGAGTAAGAGGATTTCACCGAGGTGCTTCTTTCCACCGCATACCTGCCGCCCATCAGCTGGATGGCGTCCGCCTGCCGGGGCATAGCCCTGCAGGATGGCAAGGTCATACCTTCCACCCTGCACTTGGAAGCAAACGAGAACTTCATCAAGCAGACTTACAGGAACCGCTTCACTTTCGCAGGGGCCTCAGGTCCCGAGAGCCTGTCATATCCCATTGTCCATGACGGCCATCGCCTCATAACGGAAGTCCTGGTGGACTACAGCACCCCGTGGGTGGCCAAGACCAAGAAGGCGCTGGACAGTGCCTATTACTCTTCGCCCTACTTCGAGTATTACAGGGACGGGCTGTTCTCCATACTGGACAGCGGGGAGGAGACTCTCTGGATGCTGAACCTCCGCCTAATAGGGTTCCTGCTTTCTTCGATGCACCTGTGCGTCGATATCCTTCCCACGACATCTTTCGTGCCCCCTCCCTCGAGTGGGGAGGAGGACCTTCGCTATGTCATACATCCTAAGCATCCCGATACCGTCCTTGAAGATCTCGGGCTTGGGGGAAGGAAGTATTACCAGGTATTCCGGGATAAGTATCCTTTCATCCCGAACCTTTCCAGTATAGACCTCCTTTTCAACGAAGGCCCCGACAGCATGCTCTATCTCCTGCCCTCATTGGACCCGCTTCGCTAGGCCCGGAGAAAAGGACACCCCACCTGACTTTAAGAAAAGATACCGCCTCCGGGAGGAAAGAACCCCTGGAGGCGGTAATATGTGTAGAGATGACAGCAGCCTTAGAATCTCCAACCCAGTGTTATCACTGCATCGTAGACGGTCCTCTTCGTCAGGAGAAGTTCGGGTGTGAGGGTGCCGTCGGCGAAAGTGCCTGCGGGATACTCGTAAGGGTAGACATACATGTCATTCTTGAAAGTCCCCCTCAGGGCGAAATCCATGAAGAATGACTTCTTGCTCTGATAACCCAGGCCGATGCTGGCTGACTGGGTGGGAGCGACCTTTTCGGCAACGATCTCGGGGGATGTCGTGAGGGTGTAACCTGCACGGATGGAATACTGGGGAACGGCATTGATTTCAGCTCCGAGGCGAAGCATCGAGCTCTTGCCAAGTCCCCTCATGATATCCTGGTTGATGTCGGAGTAGTCGGAGTAGTCGCTTGTGTTTGCGGAGAAATAGGCACCGGAGTAGTTGACGCTCTCATAGTCAGCGCTGACAAGTCCGAGGCCCGGGAATACGAGGGCGGCACCCACGTTGTATCTCCAAGGAGTGGTGAGCCTGTAGGTGATGCCAGGGTCTAAGGGGCTTTCCTTATCGAAGCTATCGATGTCGTACAGGGCCTCACCGGCATAGCCTATGGTGTTGACCACATTGAACAGTGTGGGAGTCTGGATGGCGGCTCCGATGCGGATCATGGGTGTGGGTACCCACAGGAATCCCGCTTTTGCGTTTACACCCGATGCGACATCGTTCCACTCGGCCCTGAAGCGGGTTTCCCTGAGCCTTGAAAGGAGCCCGTTCACTTCGTACTCGAAGTCGGCGGGATTGACGGGATTCTCGTTAATTACCGTGTTGGTCCTGTAGCGGAGGGAAATGAGTCCCATGTTGGCACCGATATAGAACTTGTCCGCGAAATTGGCGGCAAAGTTTATGACCATGTCGGTCTTGCTTCCCGTAACCTTGCGGGCATAGCGCTGGTTGATGTCCCCGCAAAGGTCTATGGCATCCCCGTACAGGGTCTCGGTGGCACCTATGTACCTTCCGTCATTGAGGGTGGAAATCAGACCGGACTGGTATGCTACCGCATATTCCCAGGGACTGTTCTGCATGTCCCGGTCGAGGGTTTGGGGATCGAGGCCCTGGTCCTGGGCCCATGCGGCCATGGCGCCTAAGTAGGAGGTGGCGCTGTTCACCCCTGAACCGCCGTAGGTTTCCTTGTAGTAGTTGGAGATGTTGCCTACGAAGCCCCAGCTGAAACTCTTCAGTCCGCTTCGGTTCCCGGTGGGAATGGTGATGATGACTCCGAAGTTGGGCACGTTGAACCCGGCGAGTGAGTTCCTGGAGGTGGTGACGTCGTTGCCAAGGTGGGGAGTCGTATTGTACTGGGACGTGTTGCTCACGAAACTTAGCCCCGGGGTGAACGTGAACTGTGAATACGAGTTCACTGCGGAACCTGCAGGGTTGATGTTGACAGTACCGAGATCCCCGCCTAGGGCGGTAACCGCATTGCCCAGACCTATGGTCCTGGCGGTGCCGTAGTAATTGGTTTCAGTATACCTGAGAGCATCGTACATGTCCTGTGCCATGAGGCTGGACCCACCTAGGAGCCCTGCTCCCAGTGAGAGGATAAGTGATGCTGATAGTATTCTTTTCATTTCAGTAAGTTGATGATGATATGGTGTTTGTTCGTTTATTCCTGCCAGGAGGGGGCTTTATCTCCTGCCTCCGCCGGAGTGGCCGGAGGAAGAGGAGGAGCTGGAGCGTCCGCCGCCGGAGAAACCGCCACCCGAAGAGGATGAACGTCCGCTGCTGTAGGAAGAGGAACTGGATGAACGTCCGCTACTGTAGGAAGAGGAGCTCGAGGAACGGGAACTGCTCGAGGAGGAGCTGCCGGAGGAACGATAGGATCCGGATGAGGAGCTGCCGGAAGAGCGGTACGAACCTGATGAGGAGCTGGAAGAGCTGCCGGAAGAGGAAGGACTTGTGTGACGGTAGGTCGAAGTCGATCCCGTGGGCTTGGAGGATGAAGACCTGGAAGAAGAAGTGCTGCCGCTTGAGTAGGATCCGCTCCTGCCATAGGAAGAGGAGGAAGAAGAACTTACCCTGCCAGAGGAGGAAGAACCGCTCGAGGAGGAGCTGACCCTGCCAGTGGAGGAAGAACTGCTCCCGCTTACCCTACCGCCGGTGGACGTGCTCGTCCTGCCGGAGGATGAGGTCATGCTGCCGGAGGAAGCTACCCTGCCCCCTGAGGATGCGGAGGAAACAGTCCTGCCGCCACTGGCGGAGGTGGTCCTACCGGTGGAGGAGGCAGATGTCACCCTGCCGCCCCGGCTTGAAGCGGTGCTGCCGAGCCTGGTTGCCGCCGTGGCGCTTGAGTGCCTTGCGGAGGATCCTGCCTTGGTGGTGGATGCGACCGCTCCCGCAGATGTCCTTCTGCCCGAGGATGTGCGACTCCCTACGAGGTCGCCTCTGCGGCCTGTGTGCACAGTCTGGCTATGGGCGGGGTCGGAACCGTAGGGACGGGTCCAGAAGCTTCCCCAGCCATGATAGTAGTGAGGGCCGTAGCCATAGTATCCTCTATGACCGTAGTATCCATAATGACCGTAGTATCCGTAGTGGGGATAACCGTAGCCCCAGCCGTGATACCAAGGGTCGTAGTACCAGGGATCCCAGTACCAGGAGGAGTAGCGTCCCCATCCATATCCATAGTACCAAGGGTCATAGTAACCGTAGTACCAGGGATTGTAGTAACCCCAGTCCCAGGGGTCCCAGAAAGAATAGCGGTCCCAGTAGTACCAGGAGCTGCGGTACCACGGGCTCCAGTAATAGGAGGAGTAGAACCAGGGATTATGGTGGTGCCACCTCCAGGTCGGACCGTAGCCCATCCAGATGTCGACGTTCAGGTCATTCTGCGGAATGAGGGTGACGGTGGTGGTACCTTCCTTGGGGTTGAACTTGACTGTCGCTGCCATGTCATCGGGAACGAATAGCGTATCCTTCTGACCGCTTGCTATGTAAACTTCTGAGCCCTTTGTCTGGGCGACAAGGTTGTCTGCCTGGGTAACGGCCTCTGCATCAGAGACGGCATAGGAGCTCTGGGGGCGGTAGTAGATGCCATCCTGGTAGGCCCCGTTTCCCGAGACCGCCACGGAGGCGCTGCCGCACGCTGTCACGCCGATGGCGGTTACAAGGACCCCCATGGCGATGGATAGTAGGTTAGTGCTGCTGTTTTTCATCTCTGTATAAACTAAATGTGTTTATCAAAATAATTGTATGTGTGTCCGGGAGCGTTCCCGGGATTTTCCAGTCGTTTCCTTGTAGATGCACTTTGGCGGGAAATCGTTGCATTTTTGCTAACTTTGTCCCCCGTTGCGAAGTGGTTCCTGCAAAGGGCCTCTATACAAAGTATAGCAACAATCATACCGATTACATTATTACTAATTTCGGAATATTTTCCCTTTGCCCCACAATTATAGGGAAATAATTCGGGATTGTCAAAAATTTTCAGCGAAATGGCCGATCAAATAACTAAACGTTCGGAAAATTATTCTCAGTGGTACAATGATTTAATAGTCAAGGCAGACCTTGCCGAGCAGTCCCAGGTGCGCGGTTGCATGGTCATCAAGCCTTATGGATACGCAATATGGGAAAAGATGCAGGGCATACTGGATTCCATGTTCAAGGAAACCGGGGTCCAGAACGCATACTTCCCGCTTTTCATCCCCAAGTCCTTCTTCAGCCGTGAGGCGGAGCATGTGGCCGGGTTCGCCAAGGAGTGCGCAGTGGTCACCCACCATCGCCTCATGAACGACCCTGACGGAAAGGGAGTCGTGGTCGACCCCAGTGCGAAACTTGAGGAGGAACTCATAGTCCGCCCCACTTCGGAGACCATCATCTGGAGTACCTACAAGAACTGGATCAAGTCCTGGAGGGACCTTCCCATCCTGTGCAACCAGTGGTGCAACGTGGTGAGGTGGGAGATGCGTACACGTCTTTTCCTCCGTACTTCGGAGTTCCTTTGGCAGGAGGGACACACAGCCCATTCCACCGCCGAGGAAGCCCAGGAAGAGACCTCCCGCATGGTGAACGTCTATGCAAAGTTCGCACGGGAGACGATGGCCCTTCCCGTGATAGTGGGTCACAAGAGCCCGAACGAGAGGTTCGCGGGGGCAATCGATACCCAGACAATCGAAGCTATGATGCAGGACGGAAAGGCCCTGCAGGCAGGTACGTCACATTTCCTTGGACAGAACTTCGCCAAGTCCTTCGACGTGCAGTTCGCCGACAAGGACGGGAAGCTCCAGTATGTGTGGGCTACCTCATGGGGAGTGTCTACACGTCTGATGGGTGCCCTTATCATGGCCCACGGAGATGACAACGGCCTCGTTCTCCCCCCGGCCCTGGCACCTATCCAGGTGGTGATGGTCCCCATCTACCGCAAGAGCGAGGAGAGGGATGCGGTCCTCGGCGAAATGAACCTCCTGAAAGAGAATCTCTCCAAGATGGGTGTGAGCGTGAAAATCGACGACAGGGATACCCTGCGTCCCGGTTTCAAGTTCGCTGAATGGGAACTCAAGGGAGTCCCGGTCCGTCTTGCCATGGGTCCCCGTGACCTCCAGTCCGGTACCGTGGAGGTGCATCGCAGGGATACTCTCACAAAGGAGACCATGTCCCTCGACGGCATAGAGGGGCACATCGTCCAGCTTCTTTCCGACATCCAGGCAAACATCTACCGGAAAGCTCTCGCATTCCGGGAGCAGAACGTCGAGAAATGCGACAACTGGGAGGACTTCAAAGAGAAGATCACCCAGGGCAAGTTCCTTCTGTGTCACTGGGACGGTACCGCCGAGACCGAGCAGAAGATAAAGGACGAGACAAAGGCCACAATCCGCTGCATCCCCATCGACTCATACGTTATCAACGAGGAAGGCGTGGACATCTACTCCGGCAAGCCTTCCAAGCAGAGGGTCGTATTTGCAATAGCTTACTAATTATTAAATAGACATACCGGTCAATGAGAAGATTTGCACTTGCGGCTTGTGCCGCCCTGTTTCTAGGAGGAATGCTCCATGCCCAGACAGATGCCCAGAAGGCAGCTGCCGCCGCCGCCGCGGCAATTTCCCAGACACCCGAGACGGTCAAGGAAGCCCCCAAGCCCGTCTACTGGAAATATTCCCTCAAGACACAGCTCAACTTCGCCCAGACTTCCTATACGAACTGGGCAAAGGGAGGCAACGACAATGTGGCCTTCACATCCTTCATCGATGCCAACGCCAATTATGCCAAGGACAATGTGACCTGGAACAACCGCCTGCAACTTGACTACGGGTTCCTCTATTCCTCCGACAAGCCGATCCTCCAGAAAAGCAAGGACCGCATGCTGCTGGAGAGCACCTTCGGAGTGAAGGCCACTGATAAGCTCAACTACGCGGCCAAGTTCACATTCCTGAACCAGTTCACACGCGGTTACACCTACGGTACCCCCTCCGGGACCGACCCGACGGTGCAGGACTGGCTGGATGCCAGGGCTCTGAAATCAGGTTTCCTGTCCCCGGGTATCGCCACTCTGGGATTCGGTATCGACTGGGTCCCCAACAAGGCCCTCTCCCTGAACTTGTCCCCCCTGACCGGCGGTTTCACTGTCGTTACGATCGAGGACCTGAGGAAGAACAACGGTATGAAACTCAGGAAAAAGTACGAGAACGAGACGGCCCCCATCGGTTCCATGTACTCTCCCTTGCGTTTTGACCTCGGTGCCCAGATTACGGCGGACTTCAAGCTGAAGGTGAACGACAACTTCGATGCCCAGACCCACCTGATCCTCTTCTCCAACTATCTGGATAATCCCTTGAAACCCAGGATCAACTGGGACAACATGATTACCTGGAGGCTGGCCAAGTACTTCACCCTCACTTTCACGACCAACCTCATCTATGACCATACGGTCCTGATTCCCGACGAAAACGGGACCCTCGCTCCCAGGGTGCAGTTCCTGGAGTCAGTCCTGTTCGGCTTCACCTACACTTTCTCCAAGTAACGACATCGGACTTTACGGCGGAGGCTGCCTTCCAATCCGGGGAGGGGCCTTCGCTCTTTTTGAATAAACACCTCTACGCCCACGATATGAAGCAGCAGTTCCTTTCCGCCCTTCAGTCCCTCTCACTTCCGTCCCTTGGCAAGCGGACCCTGTACGCCGGGGTCAGCGGAGGAAGGGACTCCATGTGCATGCTGGACCTGCTGAGGCGCCTGCTTCCCGAGGCAGCCCCCGGGATGAGAATGGTGGCAGTGCACTGCAACTTTTCCCTCCGGGGGGAGGAGAGCGACTCCGATGAGGCCCTTGTGAGGGACTACTGCCTCACTCACTCGGTCCCACTGGAATACCGCCGCTTCGATACCGCGACCTATGCCCGTCAGAACGGGCTCAGTGTCGAGATGGCTGCACGCACCCTTCGCTACTCCTATTTCGCCTCGCTCTGCCGTAACCCTTATACCGGGAATGTGGAAGGGGCCATGGCGGTTGCCCACAACGCCAATGACAATGCGGAGACCCTCCTTCTCAACCTTGTGCGGGGAACCGGGATCGAAGGAATCTGCGGGATGCGGACCCTGTCTGCAATACCTGTGCTGGGCGGGGAGGATATCCCGCTTCTCAGGCCCCTGCTCCCTTTCAGCAGGGAACAGATCACTTCATATGTGAAAGAGGAGGGCGTTCCCTTTCATGACGACAGGACCAATGCCGACACCAAGTACAGGAGGAACAAGATAAGAAGTGAAGTCCTGCCGGTCCTTGGGGAACTGAACCCTTCCATCCTTGGGACACTCTCCCGTGAGATGGAACATTTCTCCCAGGTAAGGGACATTGCCAGGGAATATTTCAAGGACCACCTGGACACCTTCTGCAGAAGTCTCGCCGAGGGTGTCAGTGCATATGAAAGTGTAAAGGAAGGACTTCCGGTGGAAGTCGATATCGCTGCCCTCAGGAAAACCCCTCACTTCCAGTTCATCCTGTACAATCTCCTCTCGCCATATGGGTTCAATGAGAGCCAGCTTGACAGTTGCCTCTCAATCCTTGAATCAGGTGCCCAGCTATCCGGAAAGACTCTTTGCTCACAGCTTTACAGCCTTTCTTTCACTACGTCCTCTTTCAGGATCGAACCGCTGCAGGAGGACATCCTTCAGTCCGAAGTCCCTTTTGACGGGGAAGGGCAGTACAGCCTTGGAAGGGACTGTACCGTAAGGGTCGAGAAGGTGAAGGTTGACGAGGTTGATTACACCCATCCTCCCGTCGGGGTCCTGTACATGGACCTCGCAGGGGTGAACTGTCCCCTTGTGCTTCGCCACTGGAGGGAAGGGGACTGGATGAGGCCCCTGGGAATGGGAGGAAGGAAGAAAAAGCTAAGTGACATCTTCCCTTCACTGGGCCTTGACGTGATGGGCAGGAAAAGAATCCCGCTTCTTTGCGTCGAGGGCTCCTCAGAGGTCCTCTCAATCATCGGACACAGGATAGCCGAGACTGTCCGCATAGACGAAAGTACACTCCTCTCCACGGGTGGTGCACCCGTCTTCAGGGTGCAAGTGCTTGGCAAATAGGGCCCTTCTGGGGCAATCGACAAAAAAGGCCGCACCTTTTCGGGGTGCGGCCATGTAGTGGGCGATAAGCGCTTAAACTAATATTTCATCTGGATGTCATAGGGAATCCTTGCATAGAACTTCGGCGTGGCATCTTCCTTTGTGAAAGAGCTGAAGGTCGTCGCAAGGGAGTGCATCCTCTTCTCGAGAGGGGACATCTTTGCAAGGGCGAGGCTTTCTTTTCCGCCTCCCAGCATCTGCATAATCTGCTCAGCGGTGGTAGGTGCCTTGGGATAGCCTACGACCTTGTATGAGGAAGCGTCGCTTCCTCCAGCCGCTATGACTGCGTAATTGAGTGCATCCTCAAGTCCGCCGATCTCATCCACGAGCTTGATGCCCATTGCATCCCTTCCTGTCCAGACCCTTCCCTGTCCGATGGAGTCCACGAAGTCAGCCTCGAGGTCCCTGCCGGAGGAGACGTTGCTCACGAACCTGTCGTAGATGTCCTCTACGCTTTTCTGCATGGCATCCTTCTCCTTGTCGGAGAGGGGACGGAGAAGGTCATACATGTCAGTATGCGAGGAGGAGCCGACGCTTACGACGTTCACGTGGCCTACATCCTTGAGGGTCTTGCTGAAATCGGGTATCAGGCTGAACACTCCGATCGAGCCTGTGAGGGTGGTCTCGTCGGTGAATATCTTCTGGCAGTTGTTGGAAATCCAGTATCCGCCCGATGCCGCATAGGAACCGTAGGACCCGATAAGGGGCTTCTTGGCTCCCAGGGAATCCAGGGCAAGCTTGATTTTCTCGGAAGCTAGAACGCTTCCACCGGGGGAAGCGACCCTCAGGACCACTGCCTTGACGCTCTCGTCCTTGGCCACTTTGCGGACTTCGGCTGCAAACTTGTCACCGACGACCCCGCCAGTGGACATTGGCATGCTCGCATCCACGATGTCACCCTCTGCATAGAGGATGGCGATCTTCTCCTTGGCCTTGAGGTTGGGTTTTGCCTTGACGGTCACGTAATCGGTGAAAGGAATGAAGATAAGGTCCTTTTTCTTGAGGGAAGAGGGGGAGAGGTCGGTAAGCTTCGCTCGAAGCTCGGGCTCAGTCATCAGGTCGTCCACCAGTCCGAGCTCCTTGAAGTCCTCGGGAAGGTTTGCCTCCAGGTTCTCGAATATCTCATCAAATCTCTCGGGGGTGATGCCGCGGCTCTCGCAGATCTTCCCGGAGAGGCTCTTCCACAGGGACTGGACCATCTCGGCGTTCTGCTGGATGTTCTCGTCGCTGGGAGTGGAACGGACGAACATTTCCCCGGCGGACTTGTATTTTCCGTGACGGATCAGCTGGACGTTGACCCCGAGTTTGTCAAGGAGGTCCTTGAGGTATATCATCTGGCTTCCCACACCGTTCATCATGATGGTAGCACCGTGATAAGAGCACATGTACACTTTGTCGGCCACGCTGGAGAGGTAGTAGCCTGCGGTGGTGGGCGCCTCGGTATAGGCAACAACGGCCTTGCCGCTGGAGCGGAACTTCTCCAGGGCGCTTCGGAGTTCTTCGACGAGGCTCAGTTCCGCCATCATGCCGTCCGTCCTGAGGTAGATGTACTCAACGGCGGGGTCCTCGGCTGCCGCATTGATCGCGGTCACTGCATCGAGTATCCCTACGGGCGCTGTCTTGTTGCCGGAACCCATGGATGCGAAAACGTCAGCGGGATTGGAGGGGGCTGACTGCTCGCCCAGGGCAATCCTCTTCATGTTCAGGTCAAGGACACCGCTGCGTGGAAGTACCGGGTCGGAGGAGGTTGAACTGGCAAGGGCACCTATGAAGGAGAAGGTGAGCAGCATGCAGAGGATGCTGGTGATGATGATGCCGACTACTACGGCAAGCACTGTCTTAATGAAATCTGACATGTCTGATATATATGGATAGGATTTAATTCAAGTTTTATTGAGCCGTCTCTTGTGACCATTCCGGGCAGTGTGTACAAAGCCACTTTCTCGGAAAGTCTGCAAAAATACATAACTTTGCGAACAAGTGCATCCATTTTGGGAACGATTATGTCTATATTTGATTGTATAAGACACATTTTCCCTCTCCGGTGCATCAAGACAAAGAACATTTTTTTATAAGACGATATGGCAGCAAACAAGCCTTCCATCCCGAAGGGGACAAGGGATTTCGGGCCAAAAGAGATGGCCGAGAGAAATTACATCTTCGATACGATACGTTCAGTATTCCGGACTTTCGGGTATTCCCAGATAGAGACCCCCGCAATGGAGAACCTTTCCACCCTGCTTGGAAAGTACGGTGACGAGGGGGACAAGCTCCTTTTCAGGATACTCAATTCAGGGGACCCGTTCGGGGCCTTGAAAGCAGGGGATTACCTCGGTGAGGACGGAGTGTCCCTCCAGGGGGCGGCCCTCACCCGTGAAGTCTGCGAGAAAGGGCTTCGCTACGACCTCACTGTCCCGTTTGCCCGCTATGTCGTCCAGCACCAGAGTGAACTGACGTTCCCCTTCCGCCGTTTCCAGATACAGCCTGTCTGGAGGGCTGACCGTCCACAGAAAGGAAGGTACAGGGAGTTCTATCAGTGCGATGCGGACGTGATAGGAAGCCGTTCCCAGATTAATGAGCTGGAACTTGTCCAGATCGTGGACAAGGTCTTTTCTCGCCTTGGCATCCGGGTCCTTGTGAAGATCAATAACCGCAAGGTCCTAGGTGGCCTTGCCGAGATTACCGGTCATCCGGACAAGGTGGTGGACATCACAGTCGCCATCGACAAGCTGGACAAAATAGGTCTTGACGCGGTGAAGGATGAAATCCGCAGCAGGGGCCTTGACGAAGAGGGGGTGAAAGTCATAGAACAGATCCTCTCCCTCCAGGGTTCGACTAGGGAGAAGATATCAGCCATGCGCATCCTCATGAACGGGGGAGCCGCCAGGGGCATCGTCTCCGAGACCGGTCTCAAGGGGCTTGACGAACTTGAGGAACTCTTCTCGTTCATCGATGCAGCTGCCCCCTCGAATCCCGTCGAGATGGACCTCTCCCTTGCCCGTGGACTCAACTACTACACCGGGGCGATATTCGAAGTGAAGGCGGTGGATTTCCAGATAGGAAGCATCTGCGGAGGAGGCCGTTACGACAACCTCACAGGCATCTTCGGCCTTCCGGACATGTCGGGCGTGGGCATATCCTTCGGCGCAGACAGGATCTACGATGTGATGAAAGGGCTGGACAAGTTCCCGGAGGACTCCTCCCTTTCCACGAGGGTCCTGTTCTTCAACATGGACAGGGCTGCAGTGGCATATCTGATGCCTGTCATAAGCAAGCTTCGTGACAGGGGCATAGGATGCGAGCTGTACCCGGACACGGCAAAAATCAGGAAGCAGTTCGATTATGCCACCAGGAAGAACATCCCGTTCATTTCCATCAACGGGGAATCCGAGGTCCTCTCCCGCAAGGTGAACCTCAAGAACCCCGACGGGATCCAGGAGTCCTTCCTCTGTGATGACATAGAGGGGATGGTGTCATTCCTGACAAAATAGGCTCCCCCTCCCCGGAGTTCCTATGACCTTTTTATCCAATACCAAAAGCCAGTAACCGATGACAGGAGTCCGTTTCGTTTCCCCGCAGTGGGAAAGAAGGAAGGCGGGAATCATGATGATTCTTGCCTGGGCGCTCCTGCTTGGGGGCGGTACCCCTCCCGGCTTTTCCCAGGACACCCGTGCGCAGGAACCCCTCAGATTCGCGTTCATTACCGACGTCCATGTCAGTGTCGGCTCACCCTCGGTCGAGGACCTGAGGCGGTGCATACGTGACCTCAATGAAGACATGAAGGTGGATTTCGTGGTGTTCGGAGGGGACATAACGGACTTCGGCTCCGACGAGGAGCTCTCCCTTGCCAAGGGCCTCATAGATTCCCTGGAGCATGAGCACTACGTCCTTGCCGGGAACCATGACGCCAACTGGTCCGAAAGCGGTTGCAACACGTTTCTTCGGACTTTCGGCTACGAGACTTTCAACTTCGAGAAGGGCGGCTGGAGGTTCATTGGCTGCAACAGCGGCCCTGACATGAGAATGGCCCCGGCCCTTGTTCCCCATGAGAGCATGGTCTGGCTGGAAAACCTTGAGAAAGACCGGAAGACAGTCTTTTTCAACCACTATCCCATGGACTCTTCCGTCCTCAATTACTTCCAGGTGACAAGGGCACTCAAGAAGGCGGACGTCCGCTTTGGGATAGGGGGGCACTGGCACAGGAATGCGGCCCTCAACTATGGCGGCATCCCCGCCGTTCTGGGACGGAGCGGCCTTTCACACGGCTCCCACTCCGGATACAGTATCATAAACCTTTGGCAGGACTCCGTTACGGTAAGCGAGAGAAGAGTCTATTCCTGCTCGGGGGTGACACTCCCCCCATGGTACAAGGCGCATCTTTCCCCCGTCAAGGATACCGTATCCTATGACAGGGACGGCCTTCCCGCGGATTATCCCTGGATGGGATATGATGTGAACGGGAAGTATCCGCAGGTGAAGGAACTGTGGTCGATACAGGACGAGTACAATATTGTCGCCGGCTCCGCCATCTCCAAAAACGAAGCGTACTACACCACTTCATCCGGTTATGTCCGTGCGGTAAGCCTCAGGGACGGGCATCCGCTTTGGAGCGTGAAACTTCCCGGCAAGGTCTTCTCCACCCCTGCCCTGGGGGGCCATACCCTGGTCGTCGGATGCTCGGACTCCTACATCTATGCCCTCGATACCAGGAAAAAAGGCAGGGTGATCTGGAAGACCAAAGCGGACAGAAGCGTCGTCGCCAGCCCTCTCATAAGGGACGGAAGGGTCTATATCGGCGCCTCCGACGGTGTTTTCCGCTGCCTTGACCTCTCCTCCGGGAGGGTGATATGGAAGTTCGAGGGTGTGGAGGGTCACGTCGTCAGCACTCCTTATCTGGACTCTGGA
Source organism: uncultured Bacteroidales bacterium (assembly GCA_905235445.1). GTDB lineage: Bacteria > Bacteroidota > Bacteroidia > Bacteroidales > UBA932 > Cryptobacteroides. The sequence goes on along the minus strand of CAJOLJ010000046.1, from coordinate 4,108 downwards.
CAGCTGGTGTTCGGTTCCTGGGGAAGGAAGCTGTACTCACTTGACCCGAGGACCGGAGCCCCCCAGTGGGTATGGACGGTGAACAGGGGTTCCAGGATGTTCTCCCCCGCATCAACCGTTCCCCTGAAAGCGGACGGGAAGATATTCGTGGCGGTACCGGACAGGAAAGTCTATGCAATCGATGCGGCAACCGGGGAACAGGTCTACGTGGTCGACGGGGGACGGGATGCCATAGGCCAGAGCGAGGATGGAGGGGTGATTTATTCCAAGACCATGTTCTCGAAAGCCTACGCCCTGGATCCTTCCACCGGGAACAAGCTGTGGGAGAAAAATGACCGTACCGGCTATGAGATCGCACCTACGGCTCTCTCGCAGAAAGGGGGTATGCTGCTTATCCCCACAGACAAAGGCAATCTGATTGCACTGGATGCGACCACTGGAGAGTTCCTGTGGGCCCATAAGATATCCCTTGCCCTCGTGAACCCGCTTAGCATAACACCAAAGGGCGGCACCCTCCATATCCTCTCTTCAACCATGGACGGTAAAGTGACCCTCCTTGAAGTACCAATTCATAACTGAGAAATAGCACAAACTATAACTGATTTTTATTCTTGACATCATGAACATCAACCAGACAATCTTGGCGGCGCTCTGCACCCTGATTTCCATCTCTTCTTCCCTGGCGGCCCCCAAGGCCTCAGCCATGGAGGACTGGCAGGATCCAGGTATCGTCCAGAGGAACCGCCTTCCGATGCGCACATCCTTCACCACCGAAGAGCAGAGGACTCTCTCTCTTGACGGGGTGTGGAAGTTCCATTTCGCCCCGACACTTTCAGAGAGGATCCCGGGGTTCGAGGACCCCGGCCTCGATGTCTCCTCCTGGGCTGATATACCGGTCCCGGGAATGCTGGAGCTGAACGGTTACGGAGAACCGCTGTACGTGAATATCGGCTATGCGTGGAGAGGTCACTACGAGAACAACCCTCCCTATGTGCCCACCGAGAAGAACTACGTCGGGCAGTATCGCCGCACCTTCGAGGTGGACCCTTCGTGGAAAGGGGCTCCCACTTACCTGTGCATAGGTTCCGCCACATCCAACGTCCGGGTGTGGGTGAACGGCAAGATGGTGGGGTACAGCCAGGACAGCAAGCTTGAGGCGCGTTTCGAAATCACCAAGTTCGTGAAAGTCGGGACCAACACCATCGCCCTCGAGGTCATGCGCTGGTGCGACGGGACCTACCTTGAGGACCAGGATTTCTGGCGCTTTACCGGAATCGCCCGCGGTGTGTATGTCTACACGAGGGAGAAAAAGAGGCTCGAGGATGTGCATGTGAGAGGAGACAAGGACGGCAACCTCTTTGTGAGCGCCTTCATGACCCCCGGCCTTACGGGAGTCGATTTCACCCTGCTCGATTCCGAAGGCAAGGAAGTGGGCAAGTGGTCCGCCCCCGTAACCAAGTCCTCCCCGATGAGCGAGAACGGGGATATCATAGTCGAGTTGGAAGAGAAGGTCCCCGCCGTGAAACTATGGAGTGCGGAGGCTCCGAACCTCTATACCCTCAAGGTCTCGGTCTATGACAGGAATACCCGCTATGAGAATGCTTCCATTCCCTTCGGGTTCCGCACTTCCGAAATCAAGGGCGGACAGCTCCTCATAAACGGCAAGCCCGTTCTCATAAAGGGAGCGGACCGTCATGAACTGAGCCCGTACGGAGGCTACGTCGTGACCGAGGAGGAGATGATAAAGGATATCCTCATCATGAAACAGCTCAACATCAATGCCGTCCGTACCTGCCACTATCCCAATGACCCGAGGTGGTACTTCCTTTGCGACAAATATGGCCTGTATGTGACCGACGAGGGTAACATCGAGTCCCACGGAATGGGTTACGGCCCGAAGACCCTTGCCCGGAGGGCTGACTTCCTCCATGCCCATCTCGAGAGGGACAAGAGGATGGTCATGCGTGACTTCAACCACCCCTGCGTCATCGTATGGAGCATGGGGAACGAGGCCGGTGACGGGGATAACTTCGTGCAGTGCTACAACTGGATAAAGTCATATGACCCTTCCCGTCCCGTTCAGTACGAGAGAGCCGAGCAGAACGACCACACGGATATCGTATGCCCCATGTACTGGTCTCCCGAAAGCTGCATAAAGTACGCTTCATCCTCTCCCGCCCGTCCCCTCATCCAGTGCGAATACGCCCATGCGATGGGCAACTCCATCGGTAACTTCAATAAGTACTGGGACGCTGTCCGTAAGTATCCTTCCTACCAGGGAGGCTACATCTGGGACTTCGTGGACCAGGCGCTCATAAAGAAAGTCGATCCCGCAAAATACGGTACCGACCACATCTTCGCCTACGGAGGGGACTGGAACGAGTGCGACGGCTCTGACGGTTCCTTCAACTGCAACGGCATCATAGCTGCCGACAGGACCCTCCATCCCCATGCCTATGAGGTCAGGTATCAGTACAGGAGCATTCTCTCCAAGGTGGACCCCATCGACTTCGATTCCCCCGCCTGGGGAAAGGAACTCTCCGCTAAGGTCTACAACGAGAACTTCTTCATTTCCCTCTCCCGCTATCGCCTTCTGTGGAACATCGAGGTCGGAGGGAATAAAATCCTCATGGGAACGGTGCAGAACCTGCTTGTCGACCCCGGGAAGACCGAGTCCGTAGGTCTTGGGGTAAGTGAAAAGGAGATTCTTTCCGCACTGGAGGAGAGTTGCCCCGACTGGAAGAAGTGCGATGTGCTTCTGCACCTCTCATTCGTCCTCAAGCGTCAGGACGGTATTCTTGAAGCCGGAACCGAGGTCGCCTACGACCAGGCTGTCCTGTACAGCGCACCCGTGACGGCATATGAGCCGAAGGCCGAAGGTGTGATCGGTTATGAGAAGAATGACTCATACGTGACTCTTTGCGGGACATTCTCCTCCGGCATCCAGTCAGAGATCTCCGCCATACCTTCATCCCGGAACCCCATCCCCTGGAAGGCTGTATTCGATGTTGCAAGCGGCTCGCTTTGCTCGTACACGATTGCAGGCAAGGAACTTCTCTCGGAACCCCTCATCCCTTCATTCGGCAGGGCACCCATCGAGAATGACATGGGAGCGAACCAACAGATAAGATGCGGGATGTGGCTATATCCCGAGTTCAAGGTCAAAGAGTTCTCCTCCGAAAGAGTTGCAGACGCTGTGGCACTGAAAGTCGTGTATGAACCTATCGGTGGCAAGGCTGCCCTGGAGGTGGACTACAAGGTCCATCCTGACGGAACCATCGCCCTGAGCGAGAGAATGACTGACGCAGGTGGCATAAGTGATCTTCCCATGCTCCTTCGCTACGGTATGACCTTCGCCATGAAGGGCTCCTTCGATACCATCGACTACTACGGAAGGGGACCTTGGGAGAACTACCTGGACAGGTGTGACGGCGCCCCCATCGGAAGGTACACCCAGAAAGTTGCCGACCAGTACCACTACGGTTATGTCCGCACCCAGGAATCCGGCAACAAGACGGCCCTTCGCTATTTCAGGGTAATGGACGGGGCGGGCTGCGGCCTGGAGATGTCCTCCGGTGTCCTTTTCGGCGCCAGTGCCCTGCCTTTCAGCCAAAGGGACCTCGACACCTCGCTTGACGACCCCCGTCCCCGTCCCAATCCCTCCAATACCCAGGCTGGAAGGGCGACGCACTCCCTTGAACTCCTTTCCAAGCTAAGTCCCCACTCAACCTCCACGGGTAGCACCTATGTCCATGTGGACCTTGCCCAGATGGGAGTCGGAGGAAACGATTCCTGGGGAGCCTGGCCGGAGAAAGAGTACCTGCTTCCGGCAGGTGAGAGGACTTTTGAGCTGGTTATCCGCCCCATTGCAAGATAATTAGGTCAGGATACCCCAGGCCCGAGGAGCATATTTACCCGGTTTTCTGAGGAAGCCGGGTTTTCTTGTATGCCTCTCTCAAGTTGCGCCATTTCAGGCTTTGAGAGCCTTGACAATGTCCCATAGCACCACCCCATCTTTGGAAGACCTGACCAGTTTTAAATCTTCATAGAAATACCCCCTTAACGATTTTAGGAAATGTTTTTACGGCATTTCCTTTTTTTTGTCATT
>CAJOLJ010000045.1 GCA_905235445.1 uncultured Bacteroidales bacterium | reverse complement strand
GGATGCCATATCCCGCGACCACAAATTTGTCATGTACGACAAAAATCTTTAGGAAACCTGAAAAATTTTTAAGTTTCCGGGTTTATCGTTTTAAGCCATTGTTATCTATATTATTCGATTTCAAAGGCACAAATAATTGTTTTTCAAAGGAGATTCCGAGTGGCAATTTAACCCAAGTTATTGCATCAATTTTGTAGTGTATTATTGACCCTTATGGCATTTAGGCCAGGGATACACTTACATGACAGAGAACATCAAAGACAGCATTCTAAAAGCCGCTCACACCCTTTTCGCAAGAAAGGGCGTCAGGGTCGTTGCCGTCAGTGACGTCTGTCGGGAGCTTGGCATGTCCAAGAAAACATTCTATCAGTACTATGCCAGCAAGGAGGATCTGGTGTCTGATATAGTCGAGATTGACTTCCAGACGAGGAGGGAAGTCCTGGCCAAGGTGGTCAGTGAGCACGATCCCATTGAGGCGATGGTGCTGCTTGAGAACAAGATTGACGATTCCAAGATATCTGAGGACGACAATCGCATGACGGAGGACATCAAGAAGTATTATCCCGACACCTTCAAGAAGACAGCCAGGATGAGACGCCTCTCCATTCGGACTATCATCATGTCCAGCCTGGAGGAAGGGGTCCGTCTGGGTTATTACAATCCCGACCTGAACATGGATTCTTTTTTCATGATGAACGTGTTCCTTTTCAGCGGCCTTAAAAGCATGTGTGACGAAAGGGCTTCGGACAGGGTGGAAGGCTTTGACTGCAACTCATTCCTCGAGGACCTGCGTCCCATTCTCCATCATGCCCTCTTCACCCCCAAGGGCTGGGACAGATACAATTATCTTACAGGAGTCCACAGCTCAGACTCCGAACAATAAGACAATAAAACTCACGATGAATAAATCACTCAGAAATTCACTTATTTGTGCGGCGCTTCTTCTTGCTGCTGCCCCCTTTTCACGGGCCCAGTACATACAAGATGTCACAGAGGTCCCCGTTGACACCTCGAAGGTGCTGCTCACCCTTGAAGACGCCCTGCGCATAGCCCTTTCGGAGAATGTCTCCGTCAAGGTCGCAGACAAAGAGATAGAAAGAAGCGAATATGCCCTGAAGGGTTCATATTCCTCACTGTTCCCCCAGATAAACGCCTCGGGTTCCTACCAAAGGACCATCAAGAAGCAGGTCATGTACATGGGCGGAGATGACGACGAGGAAGGCGGAGGAGGAATGGCCTCCATGTTCACAGGCATCATGGAACCCATATACGCCGCACTCATGCAACTTAGCCAAGGCACCGGCATTCCCATAGACCTTACGTCGGGTACGCAGCAACAGACCACCCAGAGCTCCAATGACGGAGGAATCGAGGTGGGTCGTTGGAACACATTCAACGCGGGTATCAATGCCAACATGCCGCTTGTGAACTTCCAGCTATGGAAGAGCATCGCAATCTCCGGGGAGGCAGTTGACCTCGCCGTCGAGAAGGCCCGTTCCTCCCGTCTTGAGACGGTCTCCCAGGTGAAGCAGGCTTTCTATGCAGTGCTTCTTGCCAAGGAGGCTTTCGATGTGTACAAGAATGTCTATGAGAATGCGGTAGACAATTTCGGACAGACGGAGAAACGTTACAAAGCCCAGAAGACTTCCGAACTGGAGTACACCAGGGCCAAGGTCAACGTCGCCAATGCAATACCTAATGTTTATACGGCTGAAAGCCAGGTAATCCTCGCCTTGTGGCAGCTCAAGGCTGTGATGGGCGTGGACCTGGACATGAACATCGACGTGATAGGTTCACTGAACGATTACTCCTCACAGATGTTCCGTGACATCCATGAGAATGATGACATCACCCTGGACAACAATACCACGATGCGCCAGCTCGCCATGCAGGCGGAGCAGCTCGCCCAGACAATCAAGCTCCAGAAGTACGCTTACCTTCCCTCTCTCTCGCTTGGCTTTGCATACAGCCTCAACGCCATGACCAATGACTTCAAGTTCAGCGAGTACAAGTGGACTCCTTATTCCTACGTGGGACTTAGTCTCTCCATTCCCATCTTCTCGGGAGGAAAGAGATACCATGACGTGAAGACAGCCGTTGTCCAGGCGGAAGAACTGGACCTTCAGAAACTCAATACCGAACGTCAGCTCAAGATAGCCATCCGCCAGTACCTGACCAACATGGAAAGCAACATGAAGAGTTACGACTCTGCCTCCGAGGCAGTGTCCCTGGCGCAGAAGGCATATGACATTTCCTCGAAATCCTACAACCTCGGAAAGAGCACGCTCACGGACCTCAATGACTCTCAGCTTGCCCTCACCCAGAGCCGCCTTGCCCAGAGCCAGGCCATCTACAACTTCGTTGTCGCGAAGAGCAACCTTGAGCAGATTCTTGGGAATGACTTCATAGAGGACAATAGGTAACCATACTTCCAGTCAATCGAAATAAGAAAACATCAGATATGAAAAAAGCACTTATCACTTCACGTGCCTTCACCTGCTGCGCACTCGCAGCCGTCCTATTGACACTCGGAACTTCCTGCAACAGGGGTTCATCCCCGTCTGCCCCGTCATCCCTTTCCGTTTCGGCAGGGGACATAGTCCCGAAGGTCACAGTCGGGAAGGCCGTCATAAAGGATGTCCCGCAGGACGAGTCCTACTCTTCGAGCATCGAGGCTTATGCCACCAACAATATCGCTCCGCAGAGTGCCGGGCGCATACAGAAGATAAATGTCGAGGTCGGTGATTTCGTGTCCAAAGGTGACATACTCGCCGAGATGGACAAGGTCCAGCTGAACCAGACCCGCCTAGCCCTCGTGAATGACTCCACCGAGTTTTCCAGGATAAAGGGCCTGTACGCGGAGGGTGCGGTGTCCCAGTCCGACTATGAGTCCATGGAGCTCGCATACAATGTCAGGAAATCCACTTATGAGAACCTTCTCGAGAACACAATCCTGAGAGCTCCCATAAGCGGGGTCATCACAGCCAGGAACTACGACAGGGGAGACCTTTTCGCAATGACCCAGCCCCTGTTCGTCCTTCAGCAGATATCCCCCGTCAAACTCTATGTCGGCATCTCCGAGAGCGACTATACCAGGGTGAAGAGGGGTGATAGCGTGAATATAACTGTCGATGCCCTTCCGGGAAGGAGCTTCACGGGAAAGATCACCAGGATTAATCCCACCATCAACGCCATGACCCACACCGTCTCCGTAGAGGTCCAAGTACCCAACTCCTCCAGGGAACTGAGGCCCGGGATGTATGCCAAGGTGGTCGTGAACTTCGCATCGAGAAGGAGTGTCACGGTTCCCGATGCCGCAGTCGTAAAGCAGCAGGGTTCCGGCCAGAGGATAGTGTACGTCCTCAACGATGACAATACCGTGGAAATGAGGGTTGTCGAGCTCGGAAGGCATGTAAATGGAGAGTACGAGCTCCTGGGCGGTGTAAGTGACGGGGAGACCGTCGTGGTCAAGGGACAGGCTTCGCTCCGCGGCGGAGTGAAGGTCGAAGTGGTTAATAATATCTAGTTCGCACGATGAGCATTTACAGAACAGCGGTAAACCACCCGGTTACGACGACCCTCGTCTACGTCGCATTCGCCATACTGGGTCTGTTCGCCCTATCAAAGACATCGATAGCCCTGTTCCCGGAATTTGACTCCAATGTCATCATGGTCATGTCCTCCTATCCGGGAACCAGTGCACAGGACATAGAGACGAACCTTACCAAGGTCCTTGAGAACACAATCAACGGTGTGAGCCACCTCAAGGACATGACTTCGCAGTCGAGGGAGAACATATCCCTCATCACCCTTGAATTCGAGTACGGAGTGGACATTGAGGCGGCCACCAATGACGTGAGGGACAAACTTGACATGGTCAGCCAGATGCTGCCGGACGGGGCTTCCACCCCCGTCATCTTCAAGTTCAGCGCCGATGACATGCCCATCATGGTTCTCTCCGCTACCGCCAAGGAGAGCCTTCCCGGACTTGAGAGAATCCTGGACGACAGGGTGACGACCCCTCTCGCCAGGGTGAACGGAGTGGGAACCGTCAGTGTGAGCGGTGCCCCCACACGTGAGATACAGGTCTACTGCGACCCTGACCGCCTGCAGGCTTACGGCCTTACCATTGCGGGAATATCCCAGACGATCGCCTCCGAGAACCGCAACGTCCCTTCGGGTAGTATCGATATCGGTACCGAGACCTTCAGCCTGAGGGTGCAGAAAGAGTTCAAGGACCCTTCCGAACTCAATGACATCGTAGTCGGTTACCGCGGTGGGATGGCAGTCTACCTGAAAGACGTCGCCACCGTCGTCGACGGTCAGGCCGAGAAGGAGCAGGAGTCCTACACGATGGGAGAGCGTTCCGCCCAGATCATAATCCAGAAGCAGTCCGGAGCCAATACGGTGAACGTCATAAATGGCGTCAAGAAGGAACTCAAGCGAATCGAGAAGGACATCCCCTCGGATATCGTCATCACTACCGTCGTCGACTCCTCAGACAACATCATCAACACCATCAACACCCTGCGTGACACCATCTTGATTACCTTCCTGGTGGTCATGTTCGTGGTGTTCATCTTCCTGGGTCGCTGGAGGGCTACTTTCATAATTGTCCTCAGTATTCCTATAGCCTTGCTGGCTTCGCTCGTATACCTGTTCGCTACCGGGAACACACTGAACATTGTGTCCATGTCATCGCTGACCATAGCCATAGGTATGGTGGTGGATGATGCAATAGTGGTGCTGGAGAACATATCCACACACCTCGAGAGAGGAGAGAAGCCAAAGGAGGCGGCAGTCCATGCCACATCGGAAGTGGGTATCTCCGTCATAGCATCCACCCTCACCATGCTCTGCGTGTTCATTCCCCTCACGATGATGACAGGCATGGCCGGCATCATGTTCAAGCAGATGGGTTGGATGGTATCCATCATTATGATAGTGTCCACCACCGCGGCCCTCACCCTGGTCCCGATGCTCTGCTCCCTGTTCCTCAAGGCCGGTCCCAAGACCGGAAAGCTCCACAATGCCATTTTCGGGCCCATCAACAGGTTCCTGGATAGCATATCACATGGTTACTCGAAGATCATCGCATGGGCTACGACCCATCGCAAGACCGTCATCTTCTCGGCTGTCGGCATCCTTGCACTGGTAACGGTTCTTCTCGCCCCGACCATCAAGACGGAGTTCTTCCCCAACAATGACCAGGGACGTTTACAGGTGACCATCAACCTGCCGGTCGGAACAAGCCAGGAGGTGAGCGGTGACTTCGCCAAGAACTTTTTCGCAAGGCTCCGTGAAGAAATCCCCGAGATAAAGATCGCATCCTTCAACTACGGCCAGGCCGACTCCGACAATGCTTTCGCCAGTATGCGAAGCAACGGGTCTCACATCATATCGATGAACATCAACCTGGGTTCCAAGATGGAGCGTAAACGTTCCACCAGCGAGATTGCGGATATCGTCAGGCGTGACCTTGCCCAGTATCCCGAGGTCACCAAGGCCATTGTCTCCGAAGGCGGTGGCGGAATGGGCGGTGCGTCATCCCTCACCGTGGAAATCTACGGCTATGACTTCGGGACATCTGACCGGATAGCTGCCGACCTGATGGACAAGATGAGGCAGAGCGGGGCTTTCACCCAGGTGACAGTCGGACGTGATGAGTACACGCCGGAGTACCAGGTGGACTTCGACCGCACGAAACTTGCCATCAACGGACTCAACTCTACGCAGGCTTCAGCTTTCCTTAGCACTGCCATGAGCGGCTCTGTCACCTCCTTCTTCAGGGAGGACGGTGATGAGTACGATATCAGGGTGCGCTATTCTCCCGAGTTCCGCTCCAGCATCGAGGACATCGAGAACATCGTCGTCTGGAATGCCACCGGCAATGCCATCAAGATCAAGGACCTCGGTACGGTGGTAGAGGCACAGGTGCCTCCGACCATCACCCGCAAGAACAGGACCAGGGTCAATACCATTACCGGTATCGTAGCCCGCGGTACGGCACTAAGCGATGCAGTCAAGACCACGCAGCAGATAATCGACACCACCGAAATACCGCTCGAGTTCACGACCTACATCGGCGGTGACTATGAGGACCAGCAGGAGATGTTCGGGCAGATGTTCCTTCTCATTGCCCTCATCCTCATCCTGGTGTACATGGTCATGGCCTCCCAGTTCGAGGATTTCATGGGACCTATGGTTATCATGCTCTCGGTTCCTTTCGCCCTGATAGGCGTGATCTTCGGGCTGTGGCTCAGCAAGACGCCGATCGGGATGATGGCGATGGTGGGTATAATCATCTTGCTGGGTATAGTCGTGAAAAACGGAATTGTGCTCATAGACTATACGATACTTTGCCGTGAGAGGGGAATGGATGTGATAAGTGCCTCCGTAACTGCGGCGAAGAGCCGTCTGAGGCCTATCCTCATGACCACCCTCACAACCGTTCTCGGTATGCTTCCCATGGCAATTGGAAACGGTGAAGGTGCGGAGATGTGGAAATCACTTGGAATTACCGTCTGCTGGGGCCTTTCCGTATCGACCCTCGTCACCCTGATCCTCATTCCTTCGGTGTACTGCGTCTTCGCTACCCGCCAAGAGCGGAGGGCCGCCAGGAAGAAGGCAGCCAAGGCATAAGTTGAATCCTTAATCCCAAATGAAATGAAAGCAATATTCATATCGTACAACCAGGCTTACAATAATGAAATCATTGAGGTCCTGGAGAAAAACGGCCAGAGGGGATTCACCCGCTGGGATGACATCGGAGGAAGAGGCACCCACGGCGGGGAACCCCATTATGGGAACCATGCCTGGCCCACGATGAATATCGGCGTCCTCTCTGTCGTGGAGGACGACAAGGTCGAGGGCATACTCGATGACTTGAGGGAAAAGGACAAGCAGACCCTTGACCTCGGACTGAGGGCATTCGTCTGGAATATCGAGGACATGTATTAGTCCCATCCGTCTTTTCACAGGAATTGAAAGTCCCCCGCCCTGTGTCACCCGGTTCTTGCACCGGGGCACGGGCGGGGGATAGACTTGTCCCATGGGCATTTTTCAGGAATCTTCTCCAGGTGCAGACCGAAAAGGCGGCATTTCTCGGTGCTTTCAATCAAAAGTCGTTTGGGGGCGGTTCAGATACCCGGTTTGTTCCAAAAAATCATACGTCTGTCCCGTCCTCGGGATTCCGTGGAACCGTACATTCGTAAAGCAGGTCATCCAGGGACTTGATGTCGGCGGGATAGAACTTCAGCGCCGGTGCAAGTTTCATCCGGACATCACGGCCCAGTCGCTTTTCCAATTGACAATATTCTTCGTACAGGGCGCGGATCTCGCTCTTGCGGTCCGGGGACAGGGGCTCGTCCAGCTCCGCTTCCCGCAACATGATACGGCTTTTCGCGGCAATGGACAGCAGTGCGTTCAATTGCACATAGCGTAGGATGGAGTCAAACGTTCCGGGCGCGAAAGAGTCCTTGACTGACAGCAGGTAACGCCCCGTCGGGGTCTCTTCCCACCGGCCTTTGTCAATAGAGTATGCTATCTCCAGCTGCTTGTTCATACTGCGGTCTATCCAACGGCGAATCTGAAGGACATCGTACCGGTAAGTAAAAACGAGCAGTAGTGTCATCACGGCCAGGACAGCCGACGTCTGGGAAATCGGATTGAAGTGGAAAGCATTGTGGGCCAGATGAAGCGAAACTGCAGCGACAAGGATGAGTACGGATACGACCGTGTCTTTCCGGCTGGTGGACAGTTGCGAGCGTTTGCGCTCCGTCTGCCGGACAAGGAACATGATCGCCACCGCCACGAGCGCACTGCATCCTATATGGATCAGCGATACCTCAATCCCGCGGAAAAGCGCAGTTCCTATCCCCATGGCGCTGTCCTGCAGCAGATATAACATGTTTTCCAAAACGGAAAACCCTGCACCGACAGCGGCTCCGTATATTATACTGTCAGAATAAAAGGCTATCTTTTTACGCCGTGCCGCAAGATAAAGGGGCAGTGCCTTGACGATTTCTTCAACCACCGGATTCAGGAAGTCGGATGTCTCATCGGAAAGGAAACGGCCGGTGCAGGCAAAAATGCCGAAGCAGGCAATTGCAGCAGCCAAACCGCATAGGAGCATCCCCAGAAGGTGTCTCGCCCTGACAAGGCCGAAACTGTCCATGAAATAAACGGCCGCAACGTATAAAAGTGCAGGAAGTATGGAAGCAATGACAATCATTGCAGCAGCTTTAGGGAAATCATCAGCTCATTGCCACCGGTGCCGGCCATAAAACCGCCGGGAGCGAACAGATGGGCATAACCGACGGAGAGTGTGGTTTTCAGGTAATTGAAGAAAACCACCTCCGTGGATATCTGCATCCCGGCGCTGAAAAACACCTGGCTCTGAAGGCCCGGGTTCCAGGTGGAAAGGCAGGTCCCGAACAATGAGCACTGGACCCAAGTGGGATAGCAGTATAGCGCCCCGAAGTCGTTTAGGCGTAAAGGGCTCAGATTCAGTTCCCCCGTAGCCTTGGTATAAGAGTGGGCCTGTATGGCGTCAATCCCAGCGCCCGGCATTGCCAGGGAGGTGCGGTATTGGAAAGCGTCGCGGTAATCGAGATAATTGTTGCGGAATCCTCCGAAATAGGTGTTGCCCAGCACGATGTCGCTGTCGCCGAAATTGTGTCCGGCTACGGTGCGCACCCAGAAAGAGTTGTTGCGTCCAACGGGCAGAAGGACTCCGAAGTCGCCAGATGCTTCGACCGATGGATACAGTCTGCCCTCGGCAAGATAACTGTATCCCCTGATGCCGATGTCGTAGCCCTGCTCGTCCATTACTGCTCCGAGTGACTTGCGAAGTTTCGATATCCGGCCATAAACCGAGGCGGTCTGCAGGGAATGGATACCTCCGGCTGGGATTTCCTGGTACAGGGGCAGTGCGTCCATCATGCCGTAGGCGGCGACAGAGAAGCCCCACGTGCGTTTGTACGGTGTGACGAGGGAATTGCTGTAGTCATAAGCAAGCGCCACCTTGTAACCCTCGCGGCTTTCGCGCAGGGGGCCGGACAGGTCGTAGAAACAACTCTGGTTCCAGGCTGCTTTCAGCGTCCAGAAGTAATACCTCCATTCCAGGTCTGCGTGGAATTTGTTTTTCCAGTCATTGCTGCTCCATGGGGAGATGCCTGCAGAGAGTTTCAGCGAACTGAGTCCGACAGGATCGCAGAAGACAAACTGATATCCGGCCACGGGGGTGACTTTGTTGAAGGCATTCCTGTCCGTGAATCCCGAAATGGTGGGGCAGGCGCTTTCGAAGCGCATTTCCTTCAGTGGGTTATAAGTAGTGATGTTGTTGTAGACGTCTCCGAAATCCTTTACGGGCAGCGGCTCTTTCAGCCGGCCTAGACCTTCCAGGTCCTCGCGGTTCGCTTCATACGCTCTCTGGCCATAGAGCATGATTGCGTTAGCGTCGTTTACCACCTTGCGAGGAAGCGTCACGGGAACCATTCCGTCCCGCTCGAACTGCAGGGCCAGCAAGTGCCCCGGAGCAATTTCAAGCGGGGCGAACAGTCCGATGTCAGTATTGGAGAGCATTTCCATCCGGCGCGACTCAATGTCAATCTGCCAGAGATTTGATACGCCGGTGTAGTAAGAACTGCCAATCAGGGATCTGTCGTCCAGCGAGAAGCGGAACTGCCCAAGGTTGGCACTGTCCCAGGTACATAGTTCCACGGGCATGAAAATGGCTTGTGACAACTCTTCAAGGTTGAGAAGCATAAGCGTCTGCTCTCCATTGTCCCCGGCTTTCGTAAGCGAAAGCAGTTTGCCGTCGTGGCTTATATCCATGTCGAAGACACTGACTCCGAACGGGAATGAATATACAAGCTCACGATTCTCCAGTTCCCTGTCCATCCGTATTATCGAATGGACGCCGGCATTGCAGAAAATGCCATACAGGCAGTCGTTCGCATTGTCATATACTATATTGCTTACGCGTTGAAACGTTTTCCGCTTGACTGTTTTCCCCTTTTCGATATCGTACACCTGAAGCCCCCGCATCTTGGTGTTGTTGAACGTGAAAATGATGCGGCCGCCGTTGCGGTCAAGGGCGACGAAGGCCGGGTTGTAAAGCTGCGGTCCGTCAATTTTCACGAGCTTGCGCTGCTTTCCGCTCTTCGTGTCCAATTCGGTGATGCACGCAAACCCTCCCGGAGCATTCACAGCCGCATAAGCTTTGCCTGATTCCGGATTATAGACAAGAGGCGAGACAGAGCCCATGGGCTTGGTGGCGAGAGCCGTGACGGGAGTGACCGGGAACTGCCTGACGGCTTCGAGATTGGCTTCCTGGTGAGCAAGCTCGTCCTTTTTCCAATCATTCCAGCCCTCTCGCAGCGAAACCCCGTAAACCTGTTTGAACTGTTCGCCGAGCAGCCGGTGGCTGTACGATGTGCGGTTATAGAAATCTATCAGTCTCCCGTATCCGTACTGCCGGGTGAGATAACTCACGAAGCGGGTACCGTAAAGATATGCGTTGGCCCCGACCTGGAAATCCATGGTCGTCCCCTCGGTTTCAAGTCCCACGACCGAGAACAACTCATTTCCGCCGTTGACTATGCTTCGGAAATACATCTCGTCGTATCCCCCCAGCGACCGGCCTGCGCCTCCTCCCATCCAGGTCTCCATGAAACAGGCTATTCCTTCGTGATACCAACGTGGGGCATACCAGCGGGGCGTGCCCATATAACTCCACAGGGCAGTCAGTGGTTGTGCTTTGTCAGGTACCACCTTCGACCCGTTCGGACGGATATCGGACCCGAAGGAAAAGAACCTGCGCCATGCCAGGTCTTTGGCGTTGTACTTGTCCGTCATTACCACGTGGGTGTACTCGTGATGGAACAAGTGCCGGTAGCGTTCCGAAGCGGGATAGACGTTGTAGGACATGTTCAGCGGCGCCATCCCGACCTGGATGAAGGTATGGGGCAGAGGAGAGACTCCCCCGTTGCCATCGTCTTCCCAGTCGGTGAGCAGTATGATAGGCGCTTCACCGACATATACGGAATCGGATGTCCATATCTGCCGGTGAAGTGCTTTGCCGTCGTCGAACCTGCGTACCACATGCGGAATGTAACGCGACAGATTCTTGTCGAAGAATACAAGTCGAGCGTCATCCGTATTGTATTGGTAGTAAGTATGCTGCTGGCCAAAAGTGAGAACGTGGCACAGCAGTGCGGCCAATACGGCGGAATATATTTTCCTGTTCCTGGAAATCACTGTTTAGAATGCGTCTTAGAGCCTCCTGGATAGAAATTGCTTGGGCAAGTAGGCCTTGACGCCCTCTGAAGTGGCGGCAATGACATTGTTCACAGCAAGAGCCAATGCTTCCAACGAGTTATTCGCAAGATTATTCGCAAGATTGTTGGCGAGATTGTTGGCGAGATTGTTGGCGAGATTGTTGGCAAGATTATTCGCGAGATTGTTGGCGAGATTGTTCGCAAGACTGAGGAAAGCATTAGGTTCATTGGCCAGCATCATTTTCAATGCTTCCGGGTTCTGTGCGATGATCAACCGTCTCATTCCTTCAAGACTCTCTGTTGACGGCATCATGTTCATTGCTTCCGGGTTCTGTGCGATGATCAACCGTCTCATTCCTTCAAGATCCTGTGTTGACTGGGCGAGGTTTATGAGGGACAGAGCGGCTCCCAGGTTTTGCTTGTCGAATGCCCATGCGGCAAGATTCAGGTTTTCGTCTGCCTGTGACATAATTGCCAAATCCAGGCCTGCGGCAAGATTGTTCCCGACAGCCAGTTGTTTTGACAAGCTGGCGGCTAATGCCAGGGCGATACAAGAAGCGCCATCGACATTTTCCGTCTCGGCGAGGCTCTTTTCGGGAGGAAGCAGATATCCTTTCTTTTTCAGTTTGCCTGCAACTTTGTCATTTCCTTCCAGGGCTGCCGTCATCATCTGATAATCCAGCCAGGAATCGCGTACCAGCTTCAATTTGTCGTCTCCGGAGTTGTTCTTGAGGTATTTGTCCGCAGTCTCAATGAAGGTGTCTGCCAGGTTGTTCTGTTTCTGGAGGGTGAGGTAAGCGAGGGATGCGTTGATGGTATTCTGCTCGAGATCGGGACGGTCTTCACCGCCAAGGGTGGCGTTGAGGTCTTCGCCGGCGGTGCCCAGGGTATGGCATACATTGCCGACCATCTCTTTTGCGTCGTTCATTTTGGCAAGAACGTCCTCGAAATCCTTCAGGCTGCCTGCGGCGTCGTTCGACAACCGAACAAGAGCATCAAACTGATTGGCCCTGTCCTGCATGACGACATTCGAAACCACGATGCCGTCTTTGTAGTCAGCATCATTCAGGATCAACTCTTTCATGTTGGAGATAGGTTCGGCGTCCTTGCGGGAAAAACGTTCCGCTTTTCCGATATCTCCGCTTGTTTTGGAGCTGTCTACGGGCCAGCCTTTCGGCAATAAAACAATGGCTGCAACGACGACAACCAGTACGGCGCATGCACCGATGATGAATTTTTTCCTGATCATAAGGAGTTTTTCTGAAATGGATGTAAAATTATGCTATATAAAACTCATAAATAATTGAAAATCAGTAGAATAATTGAAATAATCTTTCGTAACCCCATGAGTGCCGAACCATTGGGGTTATGAGTCAATATTCAACCAACCTCACTGATAAATTACGGCAAGTTATCCAAAATACCATTAATCCGCAAGAAAAGACGGCAAAAACATCAAATTCGGGATATCATGAACGCCATACTCTACATCAACAAGACCGGTTGTCAGTGGCGTATGCTTCCAAATCACTTCGCTCCACAGTAGACCGTCCATTACTGCTTCCGCAAGATTTAAAGACGCATGCAGTTAAATTGACCAACAATAAATTCGCACATATAAAAACACCAAGGAGGATTATTTTTCTTGGTGTAAAAACTGATTTTATTTGTTGCTGTCCAATCTACCGTTCTCTACTTTTTATACACGGACTCATATTTGCCAATTTCATTATTCGGCCAAAATGTAGTAACTTGCATGGAATTTCAGGACAGGCTCCCCCCAGGGGGTGGTGTCCGCATCGAAGCAATAAGTTTTTCATCAAACCATCATTTCATAATGTTACAGACAGCGACAAACGAAAACTTCAAAGAACTCATCTCCGCCAAGGGATGCGTCATAGTAGATTTCTGGGCAGAGTGGTGCGGACCTTGCCGCATGCTTTCCCCCACAGTGGACCAGATTGCCAATGAATATGACGGAAAGGTTTCCGTCGTCAAGTGCAACATCGAGGACTGCGAGGATGTGGCCGTGGAGTATGGCATCCGTTCCATCCCCACACTGCTGTATTTCAAGGACGGAGTGCAGGTGGACAAGACCGTAGGACTTGTCTCCAAAGCCAACATCGTTTCCATCCTGAGTGCAAATGGCGTTTAATTGAACCCTAGACACAATCTCCATTATCATGAAAAAGATTCTTCTTACCGTTGTCTCCCTCCTCATCCTGTCAGTAGGGGCATCATACGCACAGTTCGGTATAGTGGGCGGTCTCACATCCTCCACCATATCCATCAAGGACTTCAACCCGGCCAAGGTGAACACATTCCATATGGGTGTCGCCTACAAGGCGAAGATCGGGGATTTCTTCGCACTCCAGCCTGAGCTCCTATATCAGGTGAAGGGCGGGACTTTCGACGAGAACGGGTCGGTGTCCAGCACGGCGAACTCCATAGATTTCAACGTAGGTTATGTTGAGGTTCCCGTCCAGATCCAGGGCGGTGTGGACCTCGGTTTTTTCCGTCCCTATGCGTTTGTGGAGCCTTTCGTAGGAATGGCCATCAATGCCAAGGAACTTGGCGAGGCTGCCCAGAACAAGGCACTCAAGGACTTCAACTTCAACAAGGTTGAGTACGGCCTTGGCGTTGGAGTCGGTCTTGACCTTCTGTTCCTCCAGGTTGCGGCCAAGTACTTCTGGAACTTCGGTGATATCGAGGGAACGGATATCTCCGGTACAGCCTCCAGGATTTCCTCTGGCAAGAACTTCGACGGTTTCGTCCTGTCGGTGGGCATATTCTTCTAGGATTGTTCCCTCTGTCCACAGTGACGTAAAAAGGAATTGACGGGCAGGTCCACTTCACGCTGTTGCAGAAGGGTCCTGCCTTATGCCCTGCAAAAGGGTATGATCCCCCAATGACAATGAGTCCCCAAAACAAGAATGTCGTCATATTCTGCTCGGCCTCGGACAGGATAGACCCCAAATACAACGAAGCAGCTACTGCGGCGGTCCATGGACTGTGTTCCAAGGGCTACGGAATCGTGTCGGGAGGGACCGTCAAGGGGACGATGCGCATCGTCTCCGAAGCAGTCGCCACTTGCGGAGGCCATCACACAGGCATCCTTCCCCGTTTCATGGAGCCCCTCACCCATCCCGCTCTTGACGAGGTCGTCTATACAGATACCATGTCCCAGAGAAAGGAGCTGATGAGGGAGGGCACCTGTGCTTGCCTGGCCCTTCCCGGAGGGATCGGTACGCTGGACGAACTCATAGAGACCCTTACCCTGCGCAAGCTTGGCCGCTACGGCGGGAAGGTTGTGGCCCTCGACCTGGACGGGTTCTACGCTCCTCTTCGAGGATTGTTGGACCATTATGTGAAGACCGGGATGCTGGAGGAAGGGGACAGGGCACAGATTGAGTTTCCGCAAACAGTCGGGGAACTGCTGGAACTTTTCTGATAAGGTAGGATGGACTCAGTACAGACAATACAGGGGCGTATCGCCCCCTACCTTGCACAGGTCAGGGAAATGATGGAAAGGACCCTCGTCTCGGATGTGGAGATCCTCAACAGGACGAATGACTCCATCATCGAGAATAACGGGAAGCAGCTCCGTCCGACCCTCACCATCCTTTCTGCCATGGCATGTTCTGGAGGTGAAGTAAATGAGGATGTCATCCGCTGCGCTGCCGCATCGGAGCTCATGCACAACGCCACCCTCCTTCACGATGACGTAGCCGACAACTCTCCCACGAGAAGGGGAGCTCCCACCACGATGTCCATCCTTGGACCAAGGGCAGCGGTGCTCGTTGGGGACTACTGGCTCGTGAAAGCCATGGACCGTATCCTTGAAACCCAGCGTTATCCCCGGACCATCCGTCTTTTCACGAAGACCCTCTCCGACATGGCCATCGGGGAGATGCTCCAGATACAGAAGGCCCTCCAGGCAGATACGACGTATGAGGATTATTACAGGATCATCTACTGCAAGACCGCATCCCTCTTCCAGACAGCGGCCCTTGGCGGGGCCCTTAGCGTAGGTGCCTCCGATGCTCTCATGGAAACCATCCGTTCATACACCTATGCCCTCGGCATAGCGTTCCAGATAAAGGATGACATCCTCGACTATGTAGGCGGGCAGGACCTGGGAAAGCCGATAGGGCAGGACCTGGACGAGAAGAAAATGACCCTCCCGCTTCTTTGTTCGCTGGAAGCGGCATCAGGGGAGGAGCAGCGAAGGATCCGTGGCTATATGAAGGCCCCCGTCCTGGAGGCGGACGCCAAGGCTGAGATTCTCTCTTTCGTGAAGGCCATGGACGGCATCGCCCTTGCCCAAAAGAAGATGGACGAGTATGTCGTGATGGGACAGGAGGCCCTCTCCGGCCTGCCCTCCTCCCGACAGAAGGAAGACCTGCTGGAGGTGCTCTCTTTCGTCGGGACAAGAAAGTATTAGGGGATTTAACGCACAGACACCAAGAGGAAATGAAGTTTTCGGACATCCAGGGGAATTCCCACATCGTATCCGTTCTCCGCACTATGGCCAGCAGCGGCAGGATTCCCCATGCCATGCTTTTCTACGAGAACGACGGAGGAGGGGCCATCCCGATGATACTGGCTTTCCTCGACTATATCAACGAAGGTCGCCACTCCGACATACACTTCACTTTCCCCATCACCACAAGTACCAAGGTGTCCGGTGCAACCAAGGACCTTACCTGCGATATGTTCTCCTCCTACTGGAGGGAACTGATCCAGAAGAATCCGTATTTTCTAGAGAACGAGATGTCCTCTGCCCTGGGCTTCGACAAGAAGACGGGCAACATCTCCGCTGCCGAGGGGCGCTCCATCCTCCGTACCCTGTCCCTTCGTTCCATGTCGGTGGGATACAGGGCCATTGTCGTGTATCTTCCCGAGAGGATGAACGCAACCACTGCGAATATGCTCCTCAAGGCTATCGAGGAACCGGCCCCGGGCAACCTGTTTCTGATGGTGACCCATTCCCCGGAGTCGGTCCTGCAGACGATTTCATCCAGATGCCAGGCCCTCCGTATCCTTCCGCTTCCCAAGGAGGAAGTGAAAAAGGCCCTAGTCGAGAAGTTCTCCGTCCCGGAGGAGGAAGCCTACGAGGCAGCCCTTCTTGCCGGCGGGAGCATCGGGGCCGCCCTTGCGGAAGTGTCCGCCCACAGCGAGTCACTCGCCCAGAAGGACCTGTTCATGGACATCGTCGACTCCATAGGGAGAAGGGACTATTTCTCGGTCCTGGAGTGCGGGGAGAAGATAGCGGGACTTGATTCAAGGGAAAAACAGAAAGCATTTTGTAATTTTGCGGGAGAGTGCGTGAGGAAGATATTCATGATCCAGCAGGGTCAGCCCTCGCTAGGGGCCATATCCAAGGATGAACTTCCATTCTACGAGAAGGCCAGCTCCTCCCTCCCGCCTCAGTGGTGCGAAAACGCACTGTCAATCATATCCAGGGCCGCCACCTACCTGGAGAGGAACGTGAACCAGAAAATCCTCTTTTGCGCCATGGCGACGAGACTATATACAAGCGCCCATCCCTCGAGGGGGTAGGGACAACCAAATACAATGAACGAGAACGAGAATATAAAGTTCGATTGCAGCAGGGGCTGTACCGTTACGAGGGACGCTTCCGACCAGCTTGTGTGCCTCTACAGGCAGGGCTGCTGCAAACTTGCGGACTATGATTACTTCAAGGGAGTGAGGGTGGAAAAGTACGCCTCGCTCTTTGAAGTGCGTTTCAAGAATACGAGAAAGGGAATCTACCGCAATGACTCCGGCCAGAACATCAAGACCGGGGACCTGGTGATTGTGGAGGCACAGTCGGGACACGACCTGGGAATAGTGACTCTTGAAGGGCCAGTCGTGGGTCGCCAGATGGTTGCCAAGGGAATTACCGACCCCGCCACCCTGAAGAAGATTTACCGCAAGGCCAAGACCTTCGACATTGACAAGTGGCAGGAAGCCATTGCCAGGGAACAGTCCACCATGATCCGCGCAAGACAGATTGCGGTGGAACTTGGGCTGGACATGAAAATAGGTGACGTGGAGTTCCAGGGAGACGGGACCAAGGCCATCTTCTACTACATAGCCGACGGCAGGGTTGACTTCCGCCAGCTCATCAAGGTGTTTGCCGAGGAGTTCCGCATCCGCGTCGAGATGAAACAGATCGGAGCCCGCCAGGAGGCCGGCCTCATCGGAGGGCTCGGTGTCTGCGGAAGGGAACTGTGCTGCGCCAACTACATCACCTCCTTCAAGTCCATCACCACGGCAGCGGCCCGTACCCAGGACCTTTCCCTCAATCCCCAGAAACTTGCCGGACAGTGCGGCAAGCTGAAGTGCTGCCTCAATTACGAGGTGTCCACTTACCTGGATGCCCAGTCGAGGATTCCCAAGGTCAGTGGCCCGCTTGAATTGGAGGACGGTCCCGCATTCCTGGTGAAGACGGACATACTCGCCGAGAAAATGTATTTCTCATACGAGAAAGGCTCCCTTGCCCTTATCTATCCTCTTTCCGCCGGGGAGGTCACCCAAATCCTCGAGGCCAATGCCAGGGGCGAGGTGGGACGCTCCCTCAAGGAGGAGTCACCCTCTCACACCCCCGAGTTCTTCTCCGCTGTGGGAGAGGGCAGCATAACGCGTTTCGACAAACCGAAGAAGGGAAAGAACAAGTCAAAGAAGAATAAGGGCCAGGCCCAGAAGGATGGGCCGGAAGGCTCCGCCCAGCCAAAGGATCAGGCCACTGTGGCCCCGAAGCCCCAAGGGGAGACGCCTTCTTCCACCCAGCCCAAGGCCCCTACGCAGAACCCGTCCAAGGGACAGGGACCCCGCAAAGGCGGCGCTCCCCAGCACCAGGGAGCCCCTCACAGAAAGCCCGACCGGGGAGGAAAGAACAACAACCCTTCCTTCCGCAAGGGCAAAGGTGAGGGCAAAGGCGAAGGCAGGAAGGACCAAAAGCCCAAGGGTGATGCCTAGGGGAATCCTTCATCTAAGTATCGGAAGGTGGGAAGTGGGCACGGGCCCTATTCTCGCCTCCCTCTTTTTATCCATTATCCTTCTTTTCGGGGCCACCTCGTGCGCTGAGCCCCCGAGCATGGAGCAGTACGTTCTCACCGAGGATGCCCCGGGTGGGGAGTATTCCTTCCTTCTGGATATGGCGGATACGACGGCAACTTACACTGTGAAGGTTCTTCTGGTGGAAGACGTGCCTCTTCCCAGGAGGGCCTCCACAGGTCCCATTCCCCTTATCATGAAATGGAAGACCCCGTCGGGGAATACCGTGCAGGAGAAGGTCTGGATGGGAAGAGGGGAGGATATACTGTTCGAGAACTATTTCACGAGACATCTTTTCTCCACTTATAGGGAGGGGATAATCCCCTCTGAGTACGGAAGATGGACATTCATCGTGTCGGTACCTCCCGCAGAAGTGTCATCACACCGTCTCAGGGGAGCGGGCGTGAGCCTGGTGAAAAGCGGTCCCCTCCAAGGAGAGGGACCGGAATGATTTCTGATAATTTGGAACAAACACTCATTTTTCGATATGGGTCACGGAAAACTTAGGAAGTTCAGGGAAAACGAGACTTTCCGCTGTCTGTTGCAGCCCTCTGGCCATGATGTCCTGGATAGCGAGGCCTCTTCATCAGCCTTCAATCCATCCCCGGCAGGTCTTGTCCTCAGGGACCATCCTATCAAGGGGAGATGGAACGCTGACATGTTCCGTGCCGATGCTCCCATAGTCCTGGAACTTGGCTGCGGGAGGGGAGAGTATACCATCGACCTTTCCCTTCGCAACCCTTCCTGCAACTACATCGGGGTGGACATCAAGGGGGCCAGGCTTTGGAGGGGAGCGAAGTACGCAGCCGAGAACAGCCTTCCCAACGTAGCCTTCCTCAGGACAAGGATCGAGTTCATCGAGGCTTTCTTCGCCCCGGGGGAGGTCTCCGAAATCTGGCTCACATTCTCTGACCCCCAGCTCAAGAAAGAGAACAGCCGCCTGACTTCACCGCTTTTCCTTGAAAGGTATCGCAAGTTCCTGCGCCCAGGAGGAATAATCCATCTCAAGACTGACAGCGGGTTTCTGCATCAGTACAGCCTGGCGGTTGCCAGGGACAACGGTCTGGGCGTCCTGGCAGAGACATCCGACCTTTACGGCGAAGATGGCTTGGCACTGAGGGAGAGGGCTTCCGGACTGCTGGGCCCTGACAGGCTGGACGCATTGTTTTCCGTCCAGACTTACTATGAAAGGATGTTCCTGCAGAAGGGGCTCAAGATAACATACCTCGCTTTCACCCTTGACGGTCACGAAGGGCCTTTCGTCCATCCGACATCTTTCGACCCGGACTACTGGAGAGAAAAAGAAGGTCCGAAGCGGACCTTCTCACATCAGGAACCATACATTCCCTAGTCTTTATCCGGGTACGGTCCAGTGGATCCGTACCCCTTTCTTTTCCATCCCCCGGAACCAGGTCATCTGTCTTTTCGCGAACTGATGGATGGCATTTGAGAGCAGGGTGAACATTTCATCGTAGGAAAGGATGCCCAGGATGTGCTGGGTCACGAACTTGTACTCGAGCCCGTAGTATGTGAGGTCCTCTGCAGCAATGCCGCTATCCAGAAGACGCTTCACCTCATCTATCATCCCCTCGTCGAGCCTCTCCCGAAGACGCCTGTCTATTCTTTCAATACGCCTCTCCCTTGATACGAGTGTCCCTATGAAATAAGTGGATGAAGGGAAAACGAGGTTTTCGTCATCGCGGGAAGGGGCTTTGCCGCTGTCTTCCTGTATCGCCACTTCCAGTGCCCGGGCCACCCGGCGCTTTGACTGCAGGGTACCTTCGGCGGTATTTGGACGGCGACGCAGGAGTTCCTCCGTAAGGGCGGTCATGTCCTTTTTCTCGAGACTGTCCCGGAGGGCGTAGTCGGGTTCCATCTCGGGGAGGCTGTAACCGAGGGTCACCGCCTCTATGTACAGGCCGCTTCCTCCGCAGAGGATCGGAATATCGCCACTGCTGCGTATGGCGGACCATTCCCTGGAAAAGTCCCTTCTGAACTCGTATATGTTGTACTTGCTGCCTGCAGGGCGGATGTCAATCAAGTGGTAGGGAATCTCACCGTATTCACAGAGGTCCTTCCCCGTACCGATGTCCATCCCACGGTACACCTGACGGGAGTCCCCCGAGAGGATGTGCGTGCAGCTGCGGCCCACGAGGGAGTTTATCTTCCTTGCCAGGGATACTGCATAGCGGGTCTTTCCCGAGGCTGTGGGACCCAGGACACACAGAAGGTCATATTTTCCCTCAAGGTAATCCCTCAGGACCTCCTCAACGGGGATGTCCTCGGGAGGGGGAAGCGGAGCGGGAGGGGGCACTCCAGGGAATAAGTGGGGGTTCCTGTTCTTTGACATTGTGCTCTGGGTGTGTTGTCGGATTATTTCTGTGCTGGGCAAAAATATGAAAAAAACGTGCAATCCTCAAACAGCCGCACCCAAAGCGGGGAAAGTGGAGGCCCGCCCTCACTTTGCAACCTTATAATTATGGCCCATGGCCGGGTTCTTATGACCGTAATATCTACGATTTAAGCTATCTTTGCACAACTATGGCAAAACAACAAGGAAAACCGAACAGGATAAATATCTCGAACCGCCGTGCAGGCTTCGATTATGAGTTCCTGGAGACATATACCGCCGGGATAGTCCTCTCCGGCACGGAGATAAAGTCCATCAGGGCGGGAAAGGCCTCCCTGACGGAGTCCTATTGCTATTTCGATACGAGAGGGCAGCTGTATGTGAAAGGGATGAACGTGGCGCAGTATTTCTGGGGCTCATGGGGGCAGCATGAACCCACGAGGGACCGGAAGCTCCTTCTTACAAAGCGTGAACTCAGGCATCTTCGCCAGTCAGTGAAACTCAAGGGACTGACTATCGTCGCCATCAAACTGTTCATCTCCGACAACGGCTACGCCAAGCTCCTCATAGCCCTTGCCAGGGGAAAGAAAGAGTTCGACAAGAGACAGACACTCAAGGAAAAGGATGCCCG
>CAJOLJ010000044.1 GCA_905235445.1 uncultured Bacteroidales bacterium | reverse complement strand
CAAAGATATCACTCCCAGTGAACTGCAGCAGATAAGCACCCGCATCACCGACGGCATAGGCAACATCATTGAGCAGTCCAAGCGCACCATCGCCGTTTATCTCAACAGCGAAGTCTCCATGACCTATTGGAAGATAGGCAAATATATCGCTGGAGAGCTTGATGCCATCGGTGAGGAGAAGTATGGCTCAAAGATAACACCCACAGTCGGTTCTGCCAAACGACTCGCCAACATTGTTGAATTATCGGTGAACTTCAGTAGAAGTCTCAACAGTGTCGAGACTATTGACTGAACGCTTTGGGACCGGATATCAACGAGCTAATATATTCCGGATGGTCAGAGTTGCACGTGAATTCCCTAATGAAGAGATTGTCTCAACACTGTAGAGACAATTAACCTGGAGTCACTTTGTGGAACTCTCTGTTATCTCCGACCCCACCAAACGCCTCTTCTACCAGCAGATGTCCATCTTATACCACTGGAGTGTCCGGCAACTGCGCGAACAGGAGGACAAAATGGTCTACGAGCGCTCCCTCATAGCCTCCAAACCGGAAGACGAACAGGTAAAAGTGCTCACTACCGTCACCGATGGAGATATCACGCCGGACGTCATCTTGAAAAGCAGCTACGTGGTCGATTTCCTGGGCCTCAAACGCGGTGTCCTTCGGTATCTCAGAGTCACCGTTCACTCCGGCCTGCTCGGGGTCATGCTTGCAGTAGCGATAAACACATCCATACTGAGAAGCTACACTTACCGCCTCTCTTTCACTGCCTGGATCTATATCGGAGCCATGCTCCTTATTGTCATGATCGCCTTCCTCGCCGTTTTCTTCCAGGTCAGGAATGTCGCGGGGAAGGATCCAGTGCGCTATTTGAGGGAAGAATGAAAAAATATCCGAAAAAAGAGTTATTTTTGTCCTGCAAAGATCCATCGGAACAATCTTAACAAAATCTTAAATAGGCAATAAAAATGAAAAAACTCTCACTTTTGGCCTTGGCCCTCACATGGGCCCTCGCAGCGCTCGCACAGACACCCGAGGAAATCGTCAGCCGCATGGAAGCCGAAATGGAAAAGCATGAACAAGAAGGCGTCATTATGACAGTGGACACCAAGATTCCCATCCTGGGCACCTTCTCCATCAAGACCCACACTCTCGGGAACAAGACCTACATGATTACCAAAGCACTGGGCAAGGAACTGACAGGCTGGTCAGACGGGGAGACTTCCTGGACATATAATCCCCAAACGAATGAGATTACCGTAGAGAAAGATAAGCACCTCAATGATGGCGATGCACAGATGCTTGAGGGAGTCGCCGACGGCTATGACCTGTCCGTCAAGAAAGAGACGGCTACCGAGTGGACAATCCAGTGCAAGAAGTCCAAGTCCAATACCGACAAGGACGCCCCCAAGACCATGGAAATTGTCATCGCCAAAGACAGCTACTATCCCGTCAGCTTGAGTGCCAAGTTATCCGGGGTTAGCGTAAAGATGTATGACTTCGGCTTCGGAGTGGATGAACAGACCGTAACTTTCGACATCAACAAGTTCCCTGGCGCCACGGTGGTAGAGAAGGCCGATACAGAGGAAGAGAAGGGAAAGAAGAAATAACGGCAGCCGTATCGGATGCCTTTTCGGTGAGGCCGTTTTCGGCGGGGACCTCTTCCCGCCCGCCGGTGCACCGGAATACCAAGGATAAAAAGCGGGGGGGACTCCACCCATAGTGGAGACTCCCTTGCTTTCTTTTATTGTACGCTCATCGAAACGAGGGGGCCTATTCCCCTTGTGCGAACCTCCCGAGTGCCTCCCCGTCCAGACGCTGGACAGTCCAGTCCGAGAGCGGACGGGCACCCACCGAGCGGTATAGGGACAGGGCGCTTTCGTTCCAGTCAAGACAGATCCATTCCATCCTTCCGCAGTCTCGTTCGACTGCAAGTTTTGCCAGGTATTTCAGGAGGGCCTTGCCATAACCGAGCCCCCTTTTCCCGGGAAGGATGAACAGGTCCTCCAGATACAGTCCCTTCCGCCCCACGAAAGTGGAAAAGTTATGGAAGAACAGGGCGAACCCGACCACGGTCCCGTCCTCCTCTGCAAAGAGGACCTCCGCTGCCTTCTCCACGAAAAGGGACCTGTAAAGGGTCGCCTCGTCAGCCCTCACTTCAGGGGCGCATTTTTCATAGAGGGCAAGCTTCTTTATGAAATCCAGTACGAGGCCGGTCTCATCGGGCCTCGCCGGGCGTATATTGAATGTCGCCATTTCGTTACAGTTTTCCCCGCAAAATTAATTATTCCGGGCTGCGCAGCAAACCCCTGGGCTTTAATTTCCGGGTGGACGCAGGTAAGGATATTCCAAAAGCCAGGGGAATTTACATATCTTTACGCCCAGAAAACAAGTCCCACCCCACCATGAAAATAACACTTCCAGGCATCCTTCTAGCCGCGGCCATCCTATCATCCAGTGCCTTAGTGGCCCAGGAAACAAGATCCTTCAAGACCATATGTGAGATTCCGGTCACTTCCGTGAAGAACCAGTACCGCAGCGGCACCTGCTGGGACTACGCCACGCTCGGCTACTTCGAGGCGGAGATCCTTCGCAAGAGCGGGAAGGCCTATGACCTGTGCGAGATGTTCGTAGTGAACAAGGACTATATGGACTGCGCCACCCACTATGTCCGCATGCACGGCTACAGCCAGATTTCAGAAGGGGGGTCCTGCGACGATGTCCTGGCGGTAATCCGTCGTCACGGCATCTGTCCGGAGGAGGCCATGCCCGCCCCCGGTTCACTCACCGGTGACCCATATGCGAATTTCAAGGTTTTCTTCCCGGAGCTGGAGAGAGCGGTGAGCAGGGCGGTATGGAAAGGGGGAAGGGCGGACCTCAACCGCTTCACCACGGAGGAACAGGCCCCGCTGAGAAACAAGGAACCCATGCCGCACTGGAAAGATAGCGTACAGGCGCTCATAGACAGCTATGTCGGTGCCTGTCCCGAGACTTTCACATTCGAGGGCAAGCAGTACACCCCGAAATCTTTCGCCCGGACCCTTGGACTTGACCTGGACGATTATATCAGCCTCACAAGCTACACCCATCATCCCTTCGGGGAGTGGTTCGTCATCGAAGCCCCATACAAATGGCGTCTTGAACCAAGCTACAATATTCCGATAGAGGAACTTCTCTCCGACATCGACAAAGCCCTTGACGGGGGCTACACCGTTGCGTGGGGCGGGGATGTGTCCGGGGATTTCTCAAGAAAAGAGGGCATAGCAACATTGCCGGAAGGCATCGTACCGACCCAGGAGATGAGACAGGAGCAGTGGGACAGCTGGGAGTTCACCTACGACCATGTAATGCTCATATACGGGAAGGCGGTGGACGGGAACGGAAAGCCCTACTACATCGTCAAGAATTCCTGGGGCGAGATCGGACCATACAAGGGAATCTGGTACATGTCACGGGATTACATGGCACTGAATACGACCTACATTTTCCTGAACAAGAACGCCCTTGCACAGTAAGGACTGCCGTCTTACCGGATCTTCTTTCTCGGTGTAGGCCGACTGTCAGTCAAGTGGGCTTTGCGTAAATATCACATAAGACAATTGTCTGTTACGCCCGAAATTGACTATCTTTGCGCCATGGCAAAGAAAGGACAATACATCTATGAATATCCGCACCCGGCAGTCACTGCCGACTGCGTCGTATTCGGGTATGACGGAAAAGAAATCAGGGTCCTGCTCATAAAGAGAGGGAAGGAGAAGGAGGCCAGCACCAGCGCCTATGCAGGGGAGTGGGCCCTGCCGGGTGGCTTCCTCGATGTCGAGAGGGACCTTACCGTAGCGCACACGGCCATCCGGGAGCTCAGGGAGGAGACCCTGCTGAGGCTTTCCGTCAAGGACCTGAAGGAAGTGGGGACCTACAGTGAGATCGGCAGGGACCCCCGCGAGCGGGTCATCACGGTTGCACATTATGCCCTGGTCAAGCTCGCTGAAGTCCACTCTGACACAGATGCGGAGAAAGCGGAATGGTACTCTCTCTCGGACATCCCCTCCCTGGCATTCGACCATGACAGGATCCTGCGGGACACTCTCTCCCGCCTTAAGCGGGACATCCATTTCGAGCCGATCGGATTCGAGCTCCTGCCCGAAGTGTTCACTCTTCCCCAGCTCCAGAACCTGTATGAATCCATCCTTGAAGTCAAGTTCGACCGCCGCAACTTCGCCAACAAGATGAAGCATTACGGCATTCTCTCGGAAGTGGATGACGGCACACCCCGTCACGGTACGAGAACCCCGCTGAAGTACCGTTTCGACAAGGACAACTACGATAGGCTGAAAGCCAAGGGGTTCCAGCTGGAATTCTAGAGTCTCCGCTTCGCCCTCTTCCTTGAGGGGCGCTGCCCCCTCGCCCCTGTGCAGCAGGGAATGTCAGTCTTCCAGGACCTCCAGATAGAAACTCACGGGCCGGAAACCGTCGTTGCAGGAAATCATGGCACTCATGGGGTTCTTCATCCAGCCGTCGAAGAAGTTGCCTTCTCCCCTGGAGAGGGCCTCAACGAACTCCCGCATCGACCCCCAGGCGGACTCGCAGAGGTCCGCCGGCTTCTTTCCGTCCTCGGATATCCAACTCTGCCCCATTAGGACGTCGCAGGCATGAAGGATTGGATTCTCGTACTTTTCCATCAGGTCCGGGTACTGGGTCCTCCTGAGGGCCGTGATTTTCACTTTGTTCATCTTTTCTCGGGATATCGCATCACTCAGAGGGGAGTCCTTCTATCCGCGCCTGAAAACCTCGAAGACTCCGTAGTTTATACCCCTGTCGAAGACATCCTCGCCCTCGTAGGCCTTCAGCTTCCGGATCAGGAAGACCGTAAGAGGGAGGAATATAATCTCGTAGAGCGTCTTGAGGATGAACTGGAGGAGCATCTGGCTGAGCATCTCGCTGCCCTGGAGTACGCCCAGGAATGCGATTGGGAAGAACAGCAGGGAATCAGCAGCCTCCCCGACGACGGAACTCAGTATTAGGCGCCCCGGAAGCCTCTTCCCGTCGGTTCGGACCTTCATGACGCTGAGGACCCTGGCATTGAGGAAACTGCCGACCAGGAAAGCGATGCATGAAGCGAGAGTGATGCGGGGAGCCAGGCCGAAAATTGCATGGAAGCCTTCCTGGTTCTCATAGTAGGGAGCCCCCGGGATTACATCCACCACAGCCCCTGCTCCCATGAAAAGGAAATTAAGCAGGAACCCCGTCCAGATAAGCAGGCAGGAACGCCTGAAGCCCCAGACCTCGCAAACGCAGTCGCTGATGACGTAGGTGAGAGGGAATATCAGCAGACCGCCGGTCAAGTTGAGGGGACCTACCGCAATCTGCTTTGTCTCGAAGATATTGGATGCCACAAGGCATGTCACGAAGAGCATGGCGATCTGCAGGAACATCACGCTGACCTTCTCAAGTCTCTTTTTAGGTTTCATAGTCGTATAAGTTTGTTACTTGGACAGGGTTTTCCCGCCCAGGGCTTTGAGTGTACTGGAGAGGATCCCCTCAGCATCCTGGAGCAAGTTGTAAAGGCCGTCCTCGGAAAGGACCCCCCGGCCGACTTCCGGCGGGATCTTCCCCGCCTCGTCCGCCTCAAAGTCCTCCTGCCAGAGCCCGGAAGTCATGTACCGGTCCAGTTCGGACAGATCGCCCATCACCTTCCCGTAATCCTCCACAGCCTTCTCCAGTGCCGAGAGAGCGCGCCGTGCCTCGTTGTAGCGCTCCTCCATGACTCTCACCCTCTCTACCAGTTCATTATCTTCCATATTTGTCGTAGGTTTTATGGTCCAGTCCGTTCGGTCACCCTGGCACGAACCCATCCGCCAATCAAAAACAGGGGATAGCGGAGCCATGCTCCCTATCCCATCCGGGCTTCACTGAGCGGATTATCCCACTCGACGGTAGCCCCGTTGTGCGAAGCGAGAGCGTCAATGTCACCCCGAAGGGATGTCAGAAGAGCGGCCTCCCGTTTCCTGGAGCGACGTCCCGGGGCACTGTAAAGCACCTTCTCGAAATAGGCGTCATAGGATACGGCGAAGTCCTCGCTGTCACGGTGAGGGAAAAAGGATACAGCCGCCTTGTAGGATATCATTCCCGCCCCGGAGTCGCAGACAAGAAGGACGAGGGCGCCACGGCGCTGCACTCCGCCAAAGGTCGCACTCGCCCGGAAATACTGAGAGTAGACGTTGACTTCCATATAATTGATGCTATAGGTACTCTTCCAGGAACTCCGATGCATCCGCAACGCAGTCGGGACAGTCCCGAAGCGGCTTGCCCGTCCCGACCCCCTTGAGAAGTTTGCACTGTGTGGCGGAGTTGCGCTCCTGGAATCTTGTCATCATCTCCTTCATCCTGGAGCGGGACAGGTTGCGGTCCCGACTCACAAGGCCCACTATCATCCCGGCCCCGACCAGGGCGCCGCAGGTGCCTTCCATGTTGCCCATTCCGGTCCCGTATGCGCCTGCTATGTCGAGGGCCGTCTTTTCATCCAATCCGACCAGGTCGCAGTAAGTGCACACGACTGCCTGGGCGCAGTTATGTGAATTGCAGCGTTTCTTCTCGGCTGCGAGGTTCTTGCGGGTTTCCATGACAAAGGATGCTTGGTTCAGGGACCAAATTTAGGAATCTTCACTGAAAAAAAAGACACGGACATAATGAAAAAAGTTTCGCTACGCAATAATACTGCGCTGTCGCACCCTTGCTCTGCATCCGCAAACAGGGCGGAGAGAGGGGGAGTCCCTGCAAGACTTGCAGAGATTTTTCCGGATAGGAAAGCGTGAATACCTTTGCATCCGCAAAACAATTGGGAGTTCATTGAAAACATGTGTACCCGTGACTGAATAAGGGGTGCCGGAGGCCCCTAAAGTATGTGGGCACACCTGAAAAGGTGCAGCCGCAGTGTTACAGGCAGGGCCGCGTAAGGTTAAAATAGCCGGGGTTGGCCAACCCCGAGTGACGTAAGAAGAGGACAAACCGTTCCATAGGTCTGACTTCTGTATCCTCTTGGGGGTAACCAATCCCCCCATCCAACCTAAGGCAGGGAGATAGCTGGCCCTGCCGGGATGTGACTGAATAACGCGACTCTATCCAAGGATTGCAGGTAGTCAGGAATCTTGCCGGGTACACTTTATTTGAAAAAAAGCAAGTGCCGTAGAGAAAGGATTCCTTCGGTTTGAAACCTCGGGGTCGCCGGTTCGAACCCGGCCTGCGACCAACCCAGCCCTCGTCCATATAGGAGGAGCCTAAGCGTCGCGGTAGCTCAGAAAACATTTGGTAGAGCACGATTATAGGCCTTTTCGCTCATTGCCTTGCTTACTATGGACCCTTAGCTCAGACAGGTCAGAGCACCCGGCTCATAACCGGAGGGTCGGCGGTTCAAGTCCGTCGGGGTCCACCAGGCTGGTGCCGTAGGGAAGACATACTTCGGTAACATAGGGTCGCGTGTTCGAGTCACGCTCCGGGAAACCGGATAGCTCAGATTGGTAGAGCGTATGCATGACGTCTTTCCGCCTTTAGCCCGGCCGCCATCGGACTTTTAGCACAGCGGTAGTGCACCTGACTTTTAATCAGGGGGTCGTGGGTTCGAATCCCGCAGGGTCCACCAAGCCGGTGTCGTAGAAAGGGATTCCTTCGAAAGCACAACACTCATAATGTTGGTACGCGGGTCCAAGTCCCGTTCAGCCGCAAGGCTGATAGCTTAGCTGGCCAAAAGGCCCTTCCGATAGTTACCCGGCTTTTTTTATACATCAGTATTATGAAGTACAACGAAATCCTCAAGGAAGAGAACCAGGTTCTCAACCACGAAGGCTCCCGCGCCTTCCGGATGACTCCAGAAATGGAGCTCTACACAGCTGCCGTCACCTCTGCGCTGTCGGGAAAATTCTACGAGTCCCCCAAGGAATTCGTGGAGAGGATTTCCACGCTCGTCGGACAGGTGGATCCGATGTTCGTAGCGCAGCTCTCCGTGTACACCCGCACCGTAATGAATCTCCGCAGCATCCCGCTGCTCCTGCTCGTGGAACTGGCAAGGGTCCACAGCGGTGACGACCTCGTCTCCCTGGCTGTCGGCAAAACGGTCCTGCGCGCTGACGAGATTACCGAACTCCTGATGTGCTACCAGTGGCGCAACCCTTCTTCCGGCATCAAGAAGCTCGGCCATCTGTCCCGCCAGATCCAGAACGGACTGAAGGAGTCCTTCAACCGCTTCGACGAATACCAGTTTGCCAAGTACGACCGCGACTCCGAGGTCAAGCTCAAGGACGGTCTGTTCCTGGTCCACCCCAAGGCGAAGGATGCCGCCCAGCAGGATCTCTTCGACAAAATCGTTGCCGGTACACTGGAAACCCCTTACACCTGGGAGACCCAGCTGTCCGCACTCGGCCAGCAGCACTTCGACTCTCCGGAAGCGAATAAGGCCGCCGTCAAAGCGCTCTGGGAAGAACTCCTAGACTCCGGCAAGCTGGGCTACATGGCCCTGCTGAGAAACCTTCGGAACATCCTTCAGGCTGAAGTGTCGCCCGCTCACGTCGAGCGCCTCTGCTCCCGTCTGTCGGACCCTGACCAGGTAGCGAAGTCCAAGCAGCTTCCGTTCCGTTTCCTCTCCGCCTATAAGGAGGTGACGATGGTCCAGTCCACTTTCACGGCTTCGGTCATGTCGGCACTGGAAGATGCCGTAAAGGCTTCGGTAGTGAACCTTGAGGGTTTTGACGCCAACACCAATGTCCTTGTGGCCTCCGATGTCTCGGGTTCCATGTTCCGCCCGGTCACCGGGAAGAGCAGCGTATACAACTTCGATATCGGGATTCTTCTTTCGATGATCCTCAAGAGCAAGTGCTCCTCCGTAGTGAGCGGAATGTTCGGTGACACCTGGAAGGTCGTGAACCTGCCCCGGGAGTCCATCCTAGCCAATACCATCGAGATGCACAAGCGCGAAGGAGAGGTGGGATACTCCACCAACGGTTACAAGGTCATCGACTGGCTCATTGCGAACAAAGTCCGCATGGACAAGGTCATGGTCTTCACCGACTGCCAGATGTGGGATAGCGAAAAGAGGGGAGGATGGAACAGCTGCGGGAAGGATATCGGAGAGTCCTGGCGCAAGTACAAGGCCATGTACCCGGAGGCGAAACTGTACCTCTTCGACCTCTCCGGTTACGGACAGGCGCCTCTGAACCTCGCTGAACCGGACGTGTTCCTCATTGCAGGATGGAGCGAGAAGGTGTTCGATGTGATGGAGGCCGTTGACAGGGGAGAGGATGCAATCTCCGAGATCCGTAAGATCGTTCTTTGACATACATAAGCATAATGCCGTAGGGGGCAGTTACTTCGTTCCATAAACCGGGATGGTGTCCGTGAAACACCGGGATTACCTCCGTTGGCCCAGCCAAAAGTCTCTTTGCGACTGTTGCGCCGGTTTTATAAAACAAAGGGAGATGGAAATGAAAGATCAGATTCTCAAGAAGTTGAAGGACATCGAACAGCGCTATGGTGTCCGGGTGCTGTAGGCCGTGGAATCCGGCAGCAGGGCCTGGGGCTTCGCGTCTCCCGACAGTGACTACGACGTCTGCTGCCACCGCTTTCGGAGGTCGAATCCCTGATACGGGCGCTGCCTTAGCCTGCCAGTCTTGCTGGGATTTCATGAACGGAACTCTGAGTCATACCTTTGCACTGCAATTCGGGAATGCACATGGACGCTTAGCCCACAGAGGCATAGCATCGGCCTAAGAAGCCGAAGGTCACAGGTTCAATCCCTGCCTGTCAACACGGAATCACGCTGTCGTCTAACTGGTCAGGACCTCACCCTTTCACGGTGAAGATTTACGGGTTCGAGTCCCGTCGGCGTGACCCCTCTTCCCGGACTCCCTGACCCGAATACCCTATGATCCGGCTCAATTATGGAGGGAAAGTGCCCGTTGGGGAAGTAGGCCCCTATGCATTCTGCAATCCGGGAATGATTCACATCCGAAGGGAAAGTTTTTATGAAAACCCAGGAAGATGCTTTGCATTTCTGCCATTTTCATTACCTTTACATCACCTGGGCTTCCGCTTGCATGACAGAGTGGGAGCCGCATAAAAACTTAAACAGATTCATTTCCATGGCAAAGTCAGACACACCTAAACAGCGTTCCCCGCAAATCGAAATCACCTGGAAGGATAACGTTCCCCAAGCCACTTATTTCAAGCGCAATGAGTACTCCATCGCGGCGAAAGTAAGCAACGGCCAGTATATCCTCACCCGCTGCGGCTGGGACGAGGATCCCACAAAGGAAGAGAGCATCGTCGTCTCTGCAAAGGACACCCTCCGCCTCATGGAGAGCCTAAGGGTCAAGAACCCCGACACGCTCATCAAGGTTCTCGGGAAGCGGTTCGCACTGAAGGAGCCCCACAACTGCTTCGTCAAGATCCAGGCATCCCTTGAAAGACGGGGCATCCCCTTCGAGAGGAAGTAATCTTCTCTTCCCGCCTCACCTTCAATCACTCACTGTCAGCATTTCTCCTGATGGCCCAGATGGCGACATCCCGGATGAGACGGTCGCCGTCCGGGTCTGAGGGTTCATTAAGCAGCGGGTGGGCTTCCCAATTGAAGATAAGCGGAAAAGCGACACCCCTTTCCCGGGGCCACACAACACTAAACACCAATAGCATCGCCATGAACAAGATTCTTTTTGCCATTGCCTTGAGCGCGGCACTTCCCGCACTGTGCGCCGCCCAGACCCTGACCCTCTATCCCGAGGGCGGAGAGGGCAGACAGACAAGTGAGACCTACTCAGTCTCTGTCGATGGACGTTCCGTATGGACCGAGAAGATAGGCCCCGGCGGGATGGAAGACCTGCATGTGGCCAATTTCTCCTGCAGCGGCACCCATGCGGTATCCGTATCAGTCCCCGAAGAAGTCCGCACCTTCAGTGTCCAGCCCCGCAGTTCGGGGGTCACGGCCTCTTCCGAAGGCAACCGCATCGACTTCACCATCCCCGGTCCCGGCTACTATTACATCCGCATCAACGACCTTCCTTATCTGGCAGTTTTCGCTGACTCCCCGCAGACAGACGTTCCCGCACCGGGAAGCCGGGGGGTGACCTATTATGGCCCCGGCACCCATGAGGTCGGAACGATCACCCTGAAGGACGACATGAAGATATACCTCGCCCCGGGTGCACTGCTCAAGGCCAGGATCCGCGGCGGCGGGAAGAACGTAAAGATCTATGGCAGAGGCTCCCTCCAGGGCAACATCTCAGCAAACGGCTGCGAGAGGCTCCTTGTCGAGGGAATCTTCATCCGGAGTTCCGGCGGGTGGACCAATACCCTCTCGCAGTGCACCTCCACCACGTACCGTGACGTCAAGGTCTTCTCCCACACCGGGACATGGGGCCTGGACGGCATCAACCCGGTCACCTGCGACACTTTCCTCATCGACCACTGCTTCATCCGCACCAGGGATGACTGCATCGCCATTAAGGCCTATGCAAGGGAAGGGATGCCATTTACAGGCTGCAGGAACATAACCGTCAGGCGCAGCGTCATGATAGGCTGGGACCATGCGGACGGAGTGACCCTTGGCTTCGAGCTCAACGGCGGTGTCGTGGAGAACGTACTGGTGACCGACTGCGACATCCTCCGGGCCAGAGGATCCGGACGGACCGGCGGCCATTCGGCATTCAGCATCGTCTGCGACGGCCCTTCCGATGTGCGCAACATCACTTTCGACAACATCCGGGTAGCTTCGGAAATTGAATACAAGAACCTGGAAATCATCCTGACGGAAGGGGAGCGCTACGGCAATGGGAAAATGGGAACCATAAAGGGGGTCCACGTCAGCAACGTCTCCTGGGAGAACGGCCTCAAGCCCCTGACAATCGTAGGCCACCCGAAGCGCTTCGTCGAAGATGTCTCCTTCACGAACTGCTACATTGCCGGCAAGCTCCTGGACTCGGTTGACGATGCGGACTTCCAGATTGAGTATGTCAGTGGCCTGAGCATTAACGGCAAGCCCCAGGAGACTTCCCGCTGGCCCCTCTCTCCACAGGGGAAGTAGTGTCCGCCAATGAATGACCGTTGACTTGAAACGGACTTCCTGGAGGGTTTTGGCAAGAGGGTAAGAGAAGAGAAAGAATAGGGGAGGGAGGCCTCAGAGGTTGGTCAGCACCTCCCCTTGAAATGGTTGCATATAAAGAACGCCTCCCGGCACGAAGCCCTGGAGGCGCAGGATAGGACTGAATTCCCTCAGAGGGGGCATCAGTCGTCGACGGAGAGAACTTTCCCGTCCTTGCTTAACTTGAGATCCAGGCCCGAGGAAAGCTCAATGTCGTAGCCCAAGAGTTCCCTGTCAATCTTGACTATCCACTGGCCGGGAAAGCTCTTCTGCACATACTCCGCAATTGCCGCAGGTATCAAAGAAGCGGGAACAGCCTTTGTTTTGCAATCGACTTTGTCCCATTCCCCCTTGGAATTGAACTCTAACTGAGTCCCGTCCTGCAGGACAACCTCATAGGTCGATACCAGGTTTTCACGGTCCTGCTTGACATAGGAAACGGCTACTTCACTGAAATGCTCCTTGATGAAGGCCTGTGCCGCATCCGGCAGTTTATCCAGGGTGACGATTCTATCGCCGCAGGATACCGAAGCG
This sequence comes from uncultured Bacteroidales bacterium, assembly GCA_905235445.1. Classification (GTDB taxonomy): domain Bacteria; phylum Bacteroidota; class Bacteroidia; order Bacteroidales; family UBA932; genus Cryptobacteroides. Next base: position 8,961 of record CAJOLJ010000044.1, on the reverse strand, counting down.
GCAAGGGAAGCCATGGAAAGGAGCGCCGCCAGAATGATTCTTGATGCTTTTTTCATGATAATGTACTGAATATATTATTTAAGGGATCTTATTGATTTTGCCACATTTATCATGTGGTCTGCAATGCGTTCCGCATTGGATGAGAGTTCCAGATACTGGGCCCCTACGGAAGGGGTGCAGATTCCCTCTTCCATACGGGAGATGTGCCCTTCCTCCATCCTGCGGGTATAGTCGTCGATTTCCTCCTCGATGGCATTGGCCTTTTCCAGGGCCGAGAGGTCCTCATCGATGTATGCCTCCATGGCCCATCTGTAGAGTCGGTGCAGAAGTTCCTTGAGCTGGGAGATTTCATATTTGGCATCGTCCGAGAACTGCTCTCCACCCTTGGACAGGGCGGTGGCATATTCCACGATATTCTCGGCGTAATCGCCGATTCTCTCTATGTCACGGATATTCCTGTAAGTCCCGCTCAGATATGCCCTGTCCCTATGACCGAGGGAGGGGGCCCCGCTTAGCTGCACGACAAAAGCGATGAGCTCCCTGTTTATGAAATTAAGCCCCCTTTCATCCCTCTCGAAATTTCCCTTCTCACCGAAATCAAGCCTCGTCGCCATGTCCAGACTGCGGTCCATGTTCACAAGGGCGACATAGGCCATGCGCAGTATCTCCCGCTTCACCTGCAAAACAGCGACCGGAGGAGTGCGAAGCATATTCACGTCCACATATTTGAGGGAGAATTCCTCATTGAGAGCTTTTTTCTTATCCGGGACCATCTTCGTCACAATGGAGACAAGGGCTCCCGTAAGGGGCAGCATGAGGAGTACCGTAATCACATTGAAGGCCGTATGGAACATTGCCAGCTGCACCTGGGGCACACCGGGGAACAGCCTCCCGAACAAATGCCCGTAGGATAGGCCAAAGGGGTCCATGACCATTGCCGCAAGCATGAAAATAAGTACGCCCGAGCAGTTGAACAGCAGGTGTATCATAGCCGTGCGCTTGGCATTGGTGCTTCCCGGGATTCCGGCGATGAGGGCAACTACGCATGACCCGATGTTGGAACCCATCGTAAGAAAAATGCCCTGGTCGATTCCGATGAGTCCCGTAACGACCATTGCCAGGGCGATTGAGGTCATCACCGAAGAACTCTGGATGAGGGCCGTCAACAGGGCTCCCAGCAGTACCAGGAGCAGAGGACTGCTGATGCCGGCAAGAAAGGATTTCACGCCCTCAAGCCCGGAGAAGGCCTCCATGGAACCGCTCATCAGTTCGAGTCCTACGAAAAGCAGTCCGAAACCTGCCAGTATCCCGCCGATGGTCCTGAATCCGGACTTCTTGGAGAAAAGGCCCAGGAAAGCGCCGATTCCGGCAAAAGCCGAGAAGATGACCCCCGTCGAAATCGAATTGCCGCCGAACATTCCCATCGCTACGATTTGCGCAGTGACGGTGGTACCTATGTTTGCCCCATAGATTATGGTGGCGGCCTGGGACAGGGATATGATCCCGGCATTGACGAAGCCGATCGTCATAACGGTAGTCGCACCGGAACTCTGTATGGCAGCAGTGCCGAGGGCTCCGATTCCTACCCCGATGAGTTTGTTGTCGGAGGCCTTGGAGAATAGTTTCTTAAGTTTCTCGGAGCTCGCCGCCTCCAGGTTCGAACTCATTATCTGACACGCCACCAGGAATACACCTATCCCTGCAAGGAGTGTCAGCACAGATGTGATAATTGTTGATAAATCCATGTATGATATTTTGAAAGTAAGACTTGAAGCATTCCTATTGAGGAATGAATCTATAGCCGCAACCTACAGTTGGTAAGCCACTGTCTTTCAAAACATTCACTTTGGGTTTTATGGAAATCCCGCCTGCGGAAGAGGCTGGGGAGAAGTCCTTTGCATAATGAGGACACAGTAGACTCTTGCGCCTGGATCCGTCCCGTCCTGCAAGTGCGGATAACGGCATCTTCCTCGACGTCAACGACCTCTTCCATGAGTACATCCTGCCCCTGTGAGAAGTTGAGGGCAGGTATATTCTCCGGCAGCAGCGTCAGGAAAAGTGCAAGAAATAAGGTCAGGATTCTCATTGCTGGGGAATAACTGCAATAATTATTCAACATCAGAAGTGACACACCCCGGCCACAACGTTTGCAACTCGGTTGCAAAAAGGTATTCCTATTTTTGCCGTCGCTTTGACAAAGGAATCGATGAATGATGTCTGAAAATGTGCATTTCACAAGGGAGTCTTCCGTTAAGTGCGACGGAAGGACATATGCAAAGGAAGTGTTGCTTCCTGTATGCGGACTCCTTGGCATAACACTGGGACTGGTTATTCTGTTTGTGGCAGCCGTGTTACCCGGGAAAGCGCTTCCGCCGGTAATACCTCCGCATATGGACGACGGAGAGATGGTTGACCCGAATCCGCTGAGGCTGGCATTCATGTGCACCGGCCTGGTGGTTTCGATCATACTTGCGGTACTCTCCATCCGCAAGGGAGAAAGGGGGGCCACATACCCTGCCTTCTGGATTGGCTATGCCGGGGGGACGCTGTTATGGCAGTCCATGGGCGAATGCGCCTGGCACTTCAGCATCAAGGGCGATGATTTCCTGATGTGCTTCCCGCACCTGGAAGGAGCCTCGGCCGTTTTTCTGGTCTTGCTGGTGAGCTTGCTTTTGCTCTACGCCTATCGTCACAACTCCTTCGGATGGGGACTCTGGACCTTCCTTCTTGCGTTTATGTGCAACTGGATCGGGCATTTTGTGATGATAGGGACATATCCCCTTGTCTCATCCGTGATGGATGAGCACTTCTGGTACATCCTCTCAGGTCTCATTCTGGGTATCGGCACCGTGGTGCTTGCCCTGTTCCTTGGCCGCAGACATGCCACTGACACCAAGGGGCGGCTTTGCTGCGCCATGCTCCTGTACATGGGCATCGGAATCATTGTGACCGGAGTGGGCGGATTCTGAGAAATGTGCCTGCCTGGTTTCAGATGCCGTACTGGTACCCCGAAGGAAACCGGCAAGAAGCAATCCTTCCCGAGATGATAAAGCGTCATCCTCTATCCTGCATCATCCCAACATCAGACCTGTTATTATCCAGACGGCTGGAGACTCGAGCGGTACTGCGAAGGTGCCAGCCCAAGATGCTTTTTGCAGTACCGGCTGAAATAGGATAGGGAAGTGAAATTCATCCTGTCCGCTATCTGAGTGAGGGAATAACGGGGATTGTCCAGGTATTCCTTGAGGATGGGAATCGTATGCCTGTCGATGTATGACATGACGGAATTCCCCGTCAGCCGTTTCACCGTAGAGGATAGGTATTTCCCTGAAACGTTGAGCTTCCTCGCGTACCAGAGGACGCTTCGTTCCGTGCAGGAGTTTCCCCCCGGCGAGAAGCCGCATCAGTTCATATACGATGAACCCGGCCCGGCCGCTGTGGAAGGAGAAGATATCGTACATCATGGTAAGGCTTAGGCTTCCCATCAGTTCCCGGTAGAAGCGGTTCCCCGATTCGCCCATCCTGTCCCTGAGGCGGTGGATGTCGGCAAGGAAAACCCCGGCCTGGTCCTCCGACAGTGAGACCACAGGGTTGCCATACAGGCTGATGCTTCCTCCGATACTGTAGTTGTTCGGTGGAAGCTGGTTCTGGAGGAACTTGTAATCGGCCGCAAAGAATTCTCCTTCAGTGCCCTGGGGCAACGCCAAATTACTTACCGCTTCCGGATGGGAGAGGACCAGCAGGTCATCTTTACGGAAGTGGAAGCATCTGTCGTAATATACCAGGGATCCTTCGCCGGAGGTTCAAATCAAATGAAGACAGCAATTTCGAAGGCCCGGTTCCCCGATGTCCTGAATATTCCCAGAATAATAGAACTCCATATGGCGAAGATAATAAAAAAGTGCAAAATGTGAAAACCATGGCGAAAAATGTGCAACAATTGGAAGTAAAAAACTCCCGACTTTTGCACCGGAACCAATTAATTCGCTTTGATATGGAATACGTAACACTTAATAACGGAGTAAAAATGCCCATGCTGGGCTATGGGGTCTACCAGGTGGATGCGGCCGAGTGCGAGCGCTGCGTGGCCGACGCCATCCGGGTAGGCTATCGACTCATCGACACCGCCCAGGCCTATGGCAACGAGGAGGGCGTAGGGAATGCCGTCGCGAAATCGGGCATCGCCCGCAGCGAGTTCTTCCTGGTGACCAAGGTCTGGATTTCCAATGCCGGTTATGAAAAGGCCAAGGCCAGCATAGAGGAAAGCCTTGAGAAGCTTAGGACAAAGTATATCGACCTCCTTCTCATCCACCAGCCCTTCGGCGATTACTACGGTACATATCGTGCGATGCAGGAGGCTTACCGGGAAGGGAAGGTCAGGGCCGTCGGTGTGAGCAATTTCTATCCGGACCGTCTCATTGACCTCCAGGAGCACGTAGAGGTGAAACCTGCAGTGAACCAGGTGGAAAACCACGTCTTCTTCCAGCAGGCCGAGGCACGGCAGTATATGCGCAAATATCACTGCCAGCCCATGTCCTGGGGTCCGTTTGCCGAGGGCCGGAACTCATTCTTCACAAACGGGACCCTCAAATCCATTGGCGAGAAGTATGGCAAGAGCATAGCGCAGGTTGCCCTTCGCTACCTGCTCCAGCAGGGGACTGTAGTAATTCCCAAATCCACCCATGTGGAGCGCATGGAGCAGAACTTCGACATCTTCGACTTCGCTCTCAGCGAGGGCGACATGGAGGAAATCGCCAAGCTGGACACTGGGAAGAGCCTCTTCTTCCACCATACGGAGCCCGCAGTGGTTGAACAATTTATGATTTGGGGGAAATAATTATGGCAAAGACACTTATCGCATTCTACTCCCATGCAGGAGAAAACTATGTAAACGGCAGCGTCCGTTTTCTGAACCGTGGCAACAACGAGGTTATCGTGGACAAGATCAAGGCCGCCCTTCCGGATGCCGACGTCTTCCGCATCGAGACGGTGAAAAAATACAAGGAGGACTACTATGAGCTCATCGAGGAGGCCAAGCAGGAAATCCACGCCAAGGCACGTCCGGAACTTACCGCCAAGGTGGCGGATATTGAGCAGTACGACACCATTATCCTAGGCTATCCTTCCTGGTGGGGAATCCCCCCGATGGCCGTTTTCACCTTCCTGGAGAGCTACGACTTCGCCGGGAAGAAGATTGTCCCATTCTGTTCCCACGAGGGCAGCGGCCTTGGCGGCAGCATCCGTCAGATCAAAATGGCCGTCCCCGATGCAGTCATTACCGCAGGCGTGGCCATCCATGGGGCCGAAGCCGCTCATTGCGACCGTGAAGTAAAACTCATCCTTTCCCAAGCCCAATAACATGAAACGCTTTATTCTTACCGCCATCCTTGCCCTTGCGGCCTTGACGACGGCAGGGGCCCAGACGCTTGTAGTCTATTATTCCCGCGCCGGACAGAACTATACGCCCGAAGGCATCGTGAACCTGAAAAAAGGCAACACCCAGGTTGTGGCCGAACAGATCCGGGAGCTTACCGGGGCGGACATCTTCCGCCTTGAGACAATCAAGGAATACCCCTTGGATTACACCGAGTGTACTCAGGAAGCCAAGGAAGAATTCACCTCCAAGGCACGTCCCGCACTAAAAGCCGATATCGACATTTCCGGGTATAGCACCATCTACCTGGGCTGGCCCTGCTGGTGGGGAACCTACCCGATGTGTGTTGCCACCTTCCTGGAGGCTCATGACTGGGCCGGCAAGACAGTGATTCCCTTCACGACCCATGAAGGCAGCGGCTTCGGAGCTGGTCTTCGCGACCTCAGGGCCGCCCTGCCATCCGCCACCGTCAAGAACGGTCTTTCCGTTCAGGGATCAAAGGTTGGAGGGGCCCGCAGACAGATCGAGAACTTCGTAACCGACGGAAAGTGAATGACCGACAAGGAGCTGATCGCCTCCCTGTATGAGGAGATGTACAAGGCGATGATTTCCAAGGATACCGAGGCCCTTGGACAGATCATGTCCGATGGTAGCGTCCTGGTCCATATGACGGGACACAGGCAGCCCCGGCAGGAATATCTGCGGGAAATAGCCGCCGGGATATTGAATTATTACAGCGTGGAGACGGATTCCCTGGACATCACCGTTGACGGTGACGATGCTCGCATGATCGGCCGCAGCCGCGTTAACGCAGCCGTCTACGGTGGAGGACGCCACACATGGCGACTCCAGATGGATTCCCGGCTGAAGAAGATTGACGGACAGTGGAAGATAACTTTCAGCAAGGCTTCAACATATTGAATAACGGAAACTTGATATGAAATACACGACACTTGGAAAAACCGGGATCGAGGTTTCCCGCATTTGCGTGGGCTGCATGTCCTACGGCAAAGCCTCGGAAGAATTTCATCAATGGACACTAGGACCGGAGGACACGCAGGCCATGGTAAAACACGCCATAGACCTGGGTGTCAATTTCTTCGATACAGCCAACATCTATTCTTTCGGCACCAGTGAGGAGTATCTGGGAAGGGCCCTCAAGAATATCGGCGTTCGGCGCGACTCTGTGGTGATCGCCTCAAAGGTTTTCTTCAACGAAGGCCAGCTTTCCAGGAAAGCGATCCTGCGAGAGATTGAAGGCACGCTCCGGCGTCTCGGGACTGACTATCTGGACCTTTATCAGATTCATCGATTCGACTATGGCACCCCCATCGAGGAAACGATGGAGGCGCTTGATTCCCTGGTGAAGGATGGCAAGGTCCGGGCCATCGGCGCATCGGCCATGTACGGCTACCAGTTCCACAACATGCAGATTTGTGCCGAGCGAAACGGATGGACCCTGTTCTCAACCATGCAGAACCACTACAACCTGATGTACCGAGAGGACGAACGGGAACTGATTCCAGTATGCGAGCAGTACGGGGTATCCCGCATTCCATATTCTCCTCTGGCCGGCGGTCACCTGACCCATCGCGGCTGGGAAAGCGGCACGGCCCGTTCCAACACGGACAAGACCATCAGGAAAAAGTACGATGCCTCCAAGGAGAATGACCTGGAAATCATTGAGCGTGTGGCACGGCTGGCCGAGGGGAAAGGTGTCACCATGACGGAGATAGCCCTTGCATGGACCCTTGCCAAGGGCGTCGCTGCTCCGATTGTCGGCGCCACCAAGGTTCCGCATTTCGATGCAGCCGTCCGCTCCGTAGACCTGCCCCTCTCAAAAGAGGACATCTCCTTCCTGGAGGAGCCATACAAAGCCCACGAGGTTGTGGGAGCCCTGGCACGCAATGACTCCAACACCTTATAGATTTCATGAAAAAACTAATTGCAATTTTACTGATGACAGTGGGAACTATTAGTATCTCAGCACAGACGCTTTCCGAGCGTCAGCTACACCTCTGTGAGTGTGCCTCCCTGGAGGCGCAAGGTGACTTGGAACGTCTCGATCCCGCCATCCGCCGTGCGCTGGATGGGGGAGTAACCGTGAATGAACTGAAGGAGGCTTTCTCGCAGCTTTATGCCTACACGGGATTTCCCCGCTCCCTGAATGCGTTGGGCTCCCTGCAGAAGGTGCTCCTGGACAGGGCTTCACAGGGCATCGCCGACAATGAGGGCAAGCCTTGGGTGCGCCCCTCCGTCTGGGATGATGCCCCTCAGGCACTTTCGCAAGGCACTGAGGTTCAGACGCGCCTGACGGGAAAGCCCTTCAACTACGATTTCTGTCCGCAGGATGACTACTATCTGAAGTCCCATCTCTTTGGAGATATCTTCGCCGGGGACCAATTGTCGCCGTCCGACCGAGAACTCGTCACCGTGGCCGCACTAAGCAGCATGAAGGGAGTGGAGCCTCAGCTATCCGCCCACAAGGCAGGGGCTGTGAATATGGGGAATACGGAGGCCCAGGTGGAGGAACTCTGCCGGTGGCTGTCGGAGAATGGACTGAGTCAGGTGGACTGTGCCTCCGACGCCAATGCAGGCCCCTGGCCGAAGGGACAGCCCAATACAGGCTACGCCCGCTACTTCATCGGGAACAGCCATCTCTCACCCATCCAACCGGCCAATCTCGAAGCCGGAGAAGCGACGCTCGCAAGTTATGCCAACGTCACATTCGAACCTCGCTGCCGCAACAACTGGCACATCCATCACGGAGCGCATCAGATACTGATCTGCGTCTCGGGCCGCGGCTGGTACCAGGAATGGGGCAAGAGCCCCATTGCACTTACCCCGGGCATGATTATCAACATCCCCGCAGAGGTGAAACACTGGCACGGTGCCCAGAAAGACTCCTGGTTCCAGCACCTCACGACCCACGTCGCTACAGGAGGCCCTCAGAGCAATGAGTGGCTGGAGCCGGTAACGGATGAACAGTACCCGCAGTAGGCTTCAATCCAGGGGCAGGGTCAAGCCATTCACTTAGGCATCACGCTTCGTCGAGCGTGATGCTTTCGATTCTGAGGCGCACGGTCCCGGAAGGGACATGGGCCTCGACGACATCGCCCACCTTCCCTCCCATAAGGGCAGCACCGATAGGGGATTTCAGCGAAATCCTGCCTGCCTCGAGATCCATCTCGTGGGGGCTTACTATCTGGAATTTCATTCGGGCATTTGTCGAGAGATTGGTGAATTCGACCCGGCTCAGAAGGCAAACCCTGTCTTTTGGAAGGACACTGGGGTCAATCACCCGGGAATACTCCAGGACCTTCTGCAGGAAACGGATACGGCTGATTGTCTTCCCCTGGGTCCGCCTTGCCTCGCGGTATCCCGCATTGTCGCTCCGGTCCCCCTGGGCGCTGGCCTCCGCGAGGTCCTCCGTCACCTTGGGGTAGACCTCGTTGATGAGGTGGTTCAACTCGGCAACGAGCTCATCGTATCTTTGCTTTGACAGGTATTCCATGGTTCAAATTTACTCATTTTCCCAAATAAACGCATCCTTTCCGCACCGGAATTCCCGTTTCATGGCTATTTGA
>CAJOLJ010000043.1 GCA_905235445.1 uncultured Bacteroidales bacterium | reverse complement strand
TATCGGAAGAAAACGTGAGCAGAATGAGCTGTTATCCAGGTATCATAGCAGCATCTCTGAATTTGTCGCCATATATGGACGCAGGCGTGTCGGCAAGACATTTCTGGTAAACAGCACTTTCAAGGAGCAATACGCTTTCAAGCACACAGGTCTGTCACCTGTAGAAGATGGAAATAAGAGAACGGTCACTATGGCCGATCAACTTCTGGCCTTCCACTATTCTCTTCTTCGATATGGACAAAGCGAGGATACACCTGTTCCACAGAACTGGCAAGAGGCGTTTTTCCGCCTGGAAAGGTTGCTGCTCTCAAAGGCGGACGGAAGTAAATTGGTTGTATTTATTGATGAAATGCCGTGGATGGACACGCCCCGTTCCAAATTTGTGTCGGCATTTGAAAACTTTGAAAACAACTGGGTATGCGAAAGAGATGATATCCTGCTAATCATTTGTGGATCTTCCAGCTCATGGATATTGAAAAAGATTGTCAATAATAAGGGGGGCCTTTATGACCGGGTGACATGCCATATGAAGCTGATTCCATTTACCTTGAAAGAAACTGAGGAGTTTTTCCGAAGCAAGGGGGTGGAGATGGAGCGATACGACATAGTCAGGGCCTATATGGCCTTCGGTGGAGTGCCCTATTATCTTGGATACGTTAAGCCAGGACTTAGTATAGAACAAAATATAGATGACATTGTCTTCCGGGAGAATGCACCTCTTGCCGGGGAATTCAATCGGCTATTAAAGACACTGTTTACCAACTCTGAGAAATACTCCAAAATTGTCAAGTTCCTTGTCAAGAGGAATTATGGATATACGCGGGATGAGATTGCCGGGGCAACAGGAATATCTGCGGGCGGCGGACTGTCCGATTACCTGAAAAAACTTGCCGATGCGGACTTTATTGAACCGTACCGGCCCGCCATGTCCGTCACAAAGGAGGATTACTACCGGCTCAAAGACTGTTTCTGCATCTTCTGGCTACGGTTTGTGGATGGAAAGGCCGGGGTAGATCCTCACTTCTGGCAAAACAATTACACTTCCAGCAAAATTGTAAGCTGGCAGGGAATCGCTTTTGAACAGATATGCATGTCTCACGTGGAAAGCATCCGGAAGGCGTTAGGCATCAGCGGGATAAACACCGTCACATCTAAAATGGTCATCCCCTCGGAAAAAGCTGGAGACGGAGGACAGATTGACCTGGTCATTGAGCGCAGTGACCGGAACGTGAACCTATGCGAGATGAAATTCTACTCCTCCGAGGTTTCACTTGAACAGAAGGAGAATTTGAAGCTGAGGAACCGCAAAGACAGCTTTAAAGAGAAATTCAAAGTGAAGGGGCAAGTCTTCCTTACTTTAGTCACAACTTTCGGGCTCAAATATGGGACCTGGTCAGGTGTATACAGCCAGACCCTCACTTTGGATGAACTGTTCCAGTGAACTACCACGCGGCTGAAGGCCGCATGGTTTTCTGGCGCGATTCTATAAACCTCTATAGACAACCTGGATGCACAGAAGGACGGGGGCTCTACTTTGGGGGATGTCCTTCGGGCTGTCTTCAGATAATCTACTGAGGTTGCTTTTCGATGAAGTTGGAAAGCATTTCCTGCACGCCTTCCAGCGTTTCAGGGACACGGTGCCCTTCTTTGAAATACTTCTCCACGTCATCCTTTTTGTCGCGGAACAATTTCCTCAGGCCCTTTTTGTTTATGGAATACAGGTCCGCCCCGTCGTACAGGAAGAACGTTTCACTGACCTCATAAGGAACCTTTTCCCCAGCGCCAAGCTTGTATGCACCTCCTTCGGTATAGAGGGAACTGTATTCTTTGATGGAACTGGTCTGCGAGACGGTTCCATAGGCACCCTTCTGTTCCCCCCTGATGATTTTGAGAGTGCGCAGTTTGGCTATGGACACATTCTCTGAATAGGGATACAACCGGTAGAAGGCATCGTATTTGCGTATGAAAGATACGTTGTCGATTATTACCTTGATGATGGTATCGATGTCCGTGGCTTCCAGTTCCTGTCCTTTGCCGTCAATGAAACGCAGCGACTGGTCCACTGCACAGATGTTAACCTTTCCCTGTGCCATCGGACGATTCGAGAAGAAGATAAGTCCGTTACTGAAGGAAGGCATAAGGTAGAAGTCCTCGTCGGGGATGGACCTGGATGACTGGTCCTGTGCCATGGCACCCACCTGGCAAGCAAAGAACATGAGGACCGCTGCCCAGAGACTGACTTTTTTCATACTCTATTATGAGGTTAATTCTTGTAACACAATACTTTTCTTTTCTATCACCTTCATGGTGACCTTTCTCTCCCTCCCTCTTTGGGAAAGTTCCCCGGAGTGTGGCTGCATTTCCAAGATGTCCGGGAAGGTATCCTCCTTGGGACCCACAAAAATACATATTTGCACTTAAGAAGCAATACCCAGGGGCATTGTCGGTACGGGCCTTCGGAGGTGCTTTGCCGCATTTGCTGTCAACACATTGCCCAAGGAGTCAATGTCGTTATCGGCAATGATTATGCCATGGGAAGCCCATTTACTTAAAAAATGCGCTACTGACTCCGGTCCAGGGAAAGAAGGCTGTCCTTTTTTTCAGAAAGTCATCTCACACTCTTCCCTTATGTCAGAGGAACTGCTCCCTACCACTATCCTGTATGTCCCGTGCGGGGTGAAGAACTCCTCTGTCCTATCATCCCAGAGGCGTAGTTCCTCAAGGGGGATGCTCAGGGAGACGTTCCGCTTTTGACCTTTTTCAAGATGGACTCTCTGGAAGCCGCGAAGTTGCTTAAGTGGAGTGGGTCGGCCTTCCTGGGCGGGGTATTTCACGTAGACCTGCACCACTTCGTCACCTTCTCTGCTGCCGGTGTTGCGAAGGTCTACTGAGACAGTCACACTCTTCCCGTCCGTTCCTGCCTTAAGGTTACTGTACTTGAAAGAAGTGTAGCTCAGTCCATGTCCGAAACTGTACAGCGCATCTCCTTGGAAATACTGATAGGTGCGCCCCTTTGTCATGTCGTAGTCATCGAAGGGCGGAAGGTCCTCGGCGCTGCGGTAGAAAGTCAGTGGCAGCCTGCCGCCGGGGTTATAGTCCCCGAAGAGTACCTCACTTAGTGCCTCTCCGCCTCTTTCCCCTCCGTACCAGGCATCCACTATGGCGGGGATGTTCTCGCTTTCCCAGTCGATGGATAGGGAACTGCCGGCCACAAGGACAAGTACGATGTTTGGGTTCACTTCATGAACCTTACGCAGGAAAGCCCTCTGGTCACGGGGCAGACCGAGATATGTCCGGTCCACTCCTTCCCTCTCGATACTCTTGTTTATGCCCATCACAGCGACGACCACATCGCTTTCCCTTATGTTCCTCTCGGTCCCAGGAGCATAGTCATCAAGGGTGAGTGGCTTCTTTGGCTCGGGCGTGACCCATCTGAGAAGGGCCTTGCTGTCCCCTCCGCCGTCAAAGTACTCAACTCTGATACTATATGACTTGCCGCCTTCCAATTTGCATGAAGCGGAGTAGTCCTTTGCCCCGTGAGAGGTCCAGTCCTCGAAAAGCAGCTCGTCATCAAGCCACATCCTGCACCCGTCATCCGAAGTGAAGTGGAAGGAGTACTCTCCCGATACTGGAGGGACAAGTTCCCCGCTCCAACGCGCCGACATCGGGGCTGCGGGCAGGAAAGGGTCAGGGGCCTGGTTACCGGGGTCATAGTTCAGGCTCCATTCAATGCGGGTTTTCGGGGTTGAATTCAGGCTGTCATCATTGAAGTACTCAGCCTTGAGCCCGTTCGGCAGGGCCTCCCTGCCAATGAGCTGCGGCAGGGTCGAGTCTATGGTCTTCCAGGGCATTGTGAACACTTCAACTTTCTTTCCGACCCGTCGGCGGATGCCATCAAGGACGGTCACCGGTTCATGGAATGGCTCACCGCTGTAATCCCCGAGTTCACAGGTGGCGGCGTTTATCCCGACCACTGCAATCTTCCTAAGTTTGCCTCTGTTAAGCGGCAGTGTCTTCTTTTCATTCTTCAGGAGCACGATGCTCTGCCTGGCGGCTTCAAGAGCCAAGGCGTAGTGCTCCTCACATCCTACGACCGAGGGGTCGATGTGGTTGTAGGGGTTTCTGTCGGGGTCATCGAACAGGCCCAGTCTCATCTTGGAGCGAAGGACATGGTAGGCTGCGCTGTCTATCTGGGAGGGCGAGACCATGTCCTGATGGTAAGCGCTCAGAAGAGCCTCCTTGAAGATGTCGTCCCCGCATTCGAGGTCAAGACCTGCCTGGAGGCACAGCTGGGCGGATGTCTCTTCAAGTTTCACGAAATGATGGTTCGTCTGTACCGCCCTGGGGGCGCCGCAGTCCGATACGACATATCCGTCGAATCCCCATTCATCCCTGAGTACGGTCGTAAGAAGCCACCTGTTCACGGTGCTTGGAACCCCGTTGATGGCATTGTAAGCAGACATGATGGACTGGGCATGGCCCTCCTTGACGCAGCGTTCGAAGGCCGGGAGATAATACTCCCTGAGATCCCTCGTCGGGATAATGGCGTTGCACTCGAAACGGTTGTGCTCCTCGTTGTTGGCGGCAAAATGCTTTGGCGTGGACACGACCTTGAGATAACGGGGATCGTCCCCCTGCAGACCTGTGACGAAGGCGGTTCCCAGTACTCCGCTCAGGTATGGGTCCTCACCATAGGTCTCGGGTGTCCTTCCCCACCTGGGGTCACGTGCCATGTTCACGGTAGGGGACCAGAAAGTGAGAAGGTCGCTGAACTGGGCGGTCTGTTTCTTACCCTGTTCAAGTTCATTCCAGCGGGCCCTGGCCTCGTCGGATATAGCAGTGGCTATGGTATGGTGAAGCTGGGGGTTCCACATGCTCGCAAGGCCTATGGCCTGGGGGAAGACTGTGAACTTCCCGGGACGCACGACTCCGTGAAGGGCCTCGTTCCCCATGTAGTACTTCGGGATGCCGAGACGTTCCACCCCCGGAGAGGTGGCACGTATGATGTCTATTTTCTCCTCCACAGTCATCCTGCCAAGAAGGTCCAGGGTCCTTTCATGGATGGATGCGTCCTCGTTTCTGTAGAGAGGCTGTGCGGAGGAGGGGAGAAGCCAGGCTCCGAGAAGAAGAAAGCAAAGGGATAGGATTGGTTTATTTGTGGCCATAGTGGTGTTCTTTCCTTTAAAATGTGGTGTAGGGTGCAAGTTTAGTGGTTTTTCACCGTAGGAGCAATAAACAAGGGAGAAAGATTTCGGGAAAGAAGTCTTGACAACACCACTTCCTCGCACGGCAAAAAACCGGTCAAACTTTAAATATCCAACCCAAAACCTTTCCCATACTAAGAGAGGTCTTCATAGATATCTGTCCGGTTTCTCTGAAGGCAGCCAAAACCTACCCGATCAAGTTCCTGGTAACGGAGCCCTAGCAGCTCCGCATTTGCCTGTAATAGAATCCGGGAGGACCTTCCGCTGCGGATGGCCCTCCCGTTTTCCATTCATGGGGTGTCTATGGGGTCATAGGCAACCCCTTGCCTACTGCCTATCCCTGTCTTCAAGCCTGAGAAGAGGATCCGCAGCGAGAAGTATCTTGCTTAGCAGAAGCGGGGGATAGCCTTCCTTGTTGCCGTCGAGCCATTCCCTCACGATTTTTGCAGCCTCGGGGCTGTCATGTCCGGAGAGGACGGACACAATCCAGTTCTTGGGGAAGAAGATGTCCCCGGTCCTCTGTATTTCCTTCATCTCGTCAAGTGCGGGGACGATGTATCCCAGGGCTTCCTCCTGTCTGAGGAAATGGTTCAGGTATCCCAGCGATGACTGCACCCATGGTTCGGACAGCCTGTTGCGGGGGTCCAGCAAGGAGTTGAAGACGGAATCCCGCACCTCCTTGGAGGGACTTGTGGAAGGGAATACGAACAGGAACCTCTCCCTCCTGTCGGGGTCGCTTATCCTGTCAAGTTCAGTCTTTCTTATGAAATCATACCTCTGCGGAAAACGTATCGCCAGTTCGTAGGAAAGGGTCGTATAGTTCTCGGGGGAAAGGGTGATGCCGGGGAATGTCTCACGATTCAGCCACATCCTGTACAGTTCCTCGCACACAGAGGTGGACTTGGCCTCATGGAAGAGAGCGGTCAGTGCGCTCTTTCGGACCTGGTCCGGCAGGGAAGTCCGTGAGGCAAGATCACGCAGGAGTTCCCCTGTCATCTCGGGATGACCCATCCCGGGTGTGATGTCGGTAAGATATGAAATCGCCGATGATGCGACGAGCTGGTTGTCCTCAGTGCGGAGGAGAGTGTAGATGCTCTGGGTGAGGGCCTCCAGGGAATCCCAGTCCATGTCCCCCCGAATGGTGTTCTCGTAGAGGTTCGCCAAGTTGGAGAGCCTCTCGTGGGGGTGGCGAAGGAGTGTGAGAGTGTCGGTGCTGCGCTCCATCCCCGCACTGGTCAGTTGATAGTAGCCGTATCCGAGGGCATCGAGGTTGGCGGGGCGGTCGGAGGGAGGATAGACGGGCATGCCCCTCTCCTCCACCCAGCTGTGGCTCCAGGCGGCCAGGTCCGCTTCGCTGTACTTGTCGAGGATGTCGATGAGTTCCGGCCATGTGGCATTGGCGTACTTGTATGTCGTGAGATACTCTCTCAGACCGCTTCGGAACCCTTCAGTCCCAAGGGTGTCCGCAAGCATCCTCATCACCACCGGGGCCTTGTCATAGACAATGTTCCCGTACACGAGACCTGCGTTCTGCAGGTTGTCCAGCTCCTGCCGTATGGGAACAGACCCTTCCGTCCTGTCCTCGGCGTATGCAGGTATGTTGAATCCCCGAAAATCGTTCAGCCTGAAGTCCACGTCGGGAAACAGGGGCCTCGTGATCTGGGCTGCGAAATAGTTTGCGAACACTTCCTTCGTCCACACGTCATTGAACCATCTCATCGTGACAGCGTCCCCGAACCACAGGTGGGCGGTCTCATGGGAGATCAGCTCGGTGCGGCTCAGTTCATTGGATATGGTGGCGCCTTTCCCGAGGAATATCCTCGATGAGTTCAGGAGTATGGCACCCGGATGTTCCATCCCGCCGAACTGGAACGAGGGAACGATGACGGCATCGTATTTCTCGAAAGGCATGGGCATGGCGGTAAAGTCCTCCATCCAGTCGAGGGCGTAGCAAATCTGCCGGAACACTTCGGGGAGCTGGGCCACTTTGTCGGGGTCCGTCTCCCTGTAATAGATGGACATCGGAGAGTCTCCCCTCATGAATGTTTTCTTTTCCCACATTCCTGCGGTGAACTCGAAAAGGTACGTGGGGATAAGGCCGCTGAGCCCGAAGGAAAGCCTCTTGCGGTGGTTCGGGACAGGGGTTTCTTCAAGGGTGGGGCCGTTCGATACAGCGACCCACCTCTCAGGGATTTCAAGGGAGAGGGTGAACACAGCCTTCAGGTCAGGCTGGTCGAAGCAGGGGAAAAGCGTCCTTGCCCTCTCGGGGACAAGAAGTGTGTACATGTACTCCTCATGACGGTTCATGGCGTCATCCTGCGGGGTGAATGAAAGGGTGACGGTATTCTTTCCTTTCCTGAGCCCAGGGAGAAGGATATGTTCGTTCACCACCTGCACTTCTGTGGCCTTCCCGTTCACGCTGAGGGAGTGGACCGAGGAAGCCCCGGAGCGGAAATCAAGGACCACGGGACCGTCTCCCTTGAGAGTGAAAGATATGCTCTCCTCCCCTTGGCAAGGCTCCTTGACAGTCTCCGGGACACTGAAAAACAGTTCATACGAAAGGTCGGATATCCTCCCGGACCGGTCCTGGGCCAGGGTCAGGGGGACTCCCTCCTCGGGAAGATTGTCCGCCCTGTTGCAGGAAGGGGCGAGTAGGGGGGAGAGCGCTGCACAAATAAGTAGCAGGGGAAAGAAGTGGAGGAACGGTATTTTTCTCATGGCGGGGGATTTTCGTGGTGCTTCGGTGCTATCATGGAAGGTCACATGCACAGTGGGAGCGTCACCTTCCGGACAAAGGTACGAATTATGTCGGCAATCACTAAAGAATAATTCCCGCAAGGAGGAGGGGACGGACCTCGGCAACCCCTTCTATAAAAGAGAAACCTCCCGGTCCTTCACAGGTGCGGGAGGCCATAACTGCCCGCTGTGGGCAGAATAATTATTAACCAACTGATAACTATTACCTTAAAAACCTTTTGGGTTTTCTTATCCTATATTTCAATCTAAAGATGTCAGGCTATGGGGGGAGAGAGAGGGTCAGTCTTACGGGAGCGTTCCCGGGAAAAAACCTGTGGGGGGGAGGGGAATGTGGTGTCCCTGTCCTTTCCGGTTGCAAGGTACGAAGCAAAATGCCCTTTTTTATGGACGATTTGCGTAAAAATTATCCCTATTTACAATTTGCCCGGTCATTTTTTCAATAAAAGCCCCTTGACCCCTAAAGACTTATTCCTGGCCAGGGGTGTACACATGGGGGGCGGTCCTGCGTTTTTTTACCTATCCAGCTACCAATATTGTTATGAAAATGATTTTTTTGTCTATTTTTGAGCCTCCCACATGATTTCTTAACATTGCAAGACTTATACTTAGATGGCACGCCTTCTTTTCATAACCGATTTTTCAGAGCAGTTTGCCTACAGGCTGCTTCGTGGAATAGTGGAATATTCTTCCCGCCAGGAGCAGCACTGGGTGGTATGCCGGATGCCTTCGGCATACAAGCGTCAGCTGGGGCTGGCCGGAGTGGTTAAATGGGCCAAGAAATGGAAGGCCGACGTAGTGATAGGACAGTTCGACCCCAGCGAGGACCTTTCCCTCTTCAGGCAGGAAGGTATAATCGTGATGGCGCAGGACTATATCCAGAAGTTCCCCGGAATCCCGAACATAACCGCTGACTATGACAGGACGGGCCGCATGGCGGCTGAGCATTTCCTGGCAAAGGGATTCCGGAACTTCGCATTCTTCGGTTACAGGGATGTCTGCTGGTCTGACGAGAGGTTCTGGGGGTTCAGGGCCGCGATTACCGAGGCCGGGTTGGGGGACAACCTCTACGTATACGACAACCAGAGCCTCGATTCCCTATGGTACTACGAGTCCCAGGGACTTCGCCGGTGGCTGGAACAGCTCCCCAAGCCCATCGCCATCATGGCCTGCGACGACAACCAGGGGTCCCTCCTCCTGGAGGCCTGCGCCTCCTGCGGGATAAAGATCCCGGATGATGTGTGCATCATAGGGGTGGACAATGACGAGACCCTTGACAATCTTTCCAACCCGCCCCTCTCCTCCATCGACATCGACATCGAGAAAGGAGGATACGAGGCAGCCGAGATGGCCGCCAGGATGATGGCGGACCCCGCCGACCCGGGGGAGGACATCATCCTCAAGCCTCTTTCCGTCGTAACCAGGATGTCCACTTCCATAATAGCTACCAAGGACAAGGAGGTCGTGAGGGCCCTGCAGTACATAAGCCGCAACATAGACAGGAGGATAACCGTGCCCGACATCCTGAAGGAAGTCCCCCTGTCACGGCGTCTTCTGGAGACCCGCTTCAAGAAGGAGACCGGGCATACCATCTACAACTACATTTCCAGGGAGAAAGTGAACCGCCTGGCTTTCCTGCTCCTCAATTCCAACGAGACGGTTTCGCAGATAGCCGCCCGCATGGACGAGCCGGACACGAAGTCCCTTAGCCGACGTTTCAAGGAAATCAAGGGCTGCACCCCGGTGGAGTACAGAAGAAGGGAAAAGCCAGCCACAAGGAAGAAATAATCCGCCCATCCCTTCCTGGGGGGGGCGCTTTCTATCTTTCCGCCCTGCCCTTCGCCCGTTTTCCGTCCTGCGAAGAAGCGGGGAGCGTTTACTCTTCTTTGTGTAGGACCGAGATTTGTTCCCTTCGCAAAATGAGTGCCGCTTTGCGGATTTTGCGAAAATCGGGATACTGATGCCCCCGTAGCTGACGGATACATATTATATTATAGGAAAACTTCTCCGTCTGAAGGCAAAAACTTGTACAGAGGGGTGCAGTATCGTTTTAAATAATTGGAACTTATTGAGACTTCCACAGGGAGAGGCTTTCAGGGGGCCCGTCTATTAAAACAATTTAAGATTTACGCAAATTGCTACTAATATTACGCAAAAATCTAGTATGACTTTTCCTCTCGTTCCTAATTTTGCATTGACCCTAATATAATCATCCCATGCAGCTAGGAATCGACATCGGCGGTACAACCATCAATATTGGCCTTGTAAACGACGGGGCTGTATTGCAAAGCGTCTCCTTTCCCTCTTTCGAGAAGGATGCCACCCTTCCCCAGACATTGGACCATCTACGTGAGTGCATCGACAAAGTCATCACTCCGGAGGTTGATTTCATAGGAATAGGCGTGCCCTCGGTGGTGGACTCCGTCCGGGGAATCGTCTATGATACTGCCAATATCGCCTCCTGGAAGGAGGTGCACATCAAGGAGGAACTGGAAAAAACCTACGGACTCTCCGTCTCCGTGAACAACGACGCCAACTGTTTCGCCATCGGTGCAGCCAGCGCATGCGGCTGCGACAAGGATGGCATAGTGGTAGGAGTCACCCTCGGTACCGGGGTCGGCATGGGAGTCGTTTACAATGGACTGCTCATCAGCGGGGCCAACTCCGGGGTCGGGGAACTGTCCTGCCTCCCGTACAAGGAGAAGACCTACGAGGATTACTGCAGCAAGATGTTCTTCCTGGGCAAGGGTTCCACCCCCAAGGACAACTATGACAGGGCCATGGACGGGGACGTCCGCTCCCTGGACCTTTTCAAGGAGTTCGGCCACCACCTTGCAGCCCTGATCAAAATGGTCCTTTGCGCCTACGATCCCAATGTCATCATCATCGGAGGAGGGGTATCCAAAAGCAGTGACCTGTTCGACTCCGCCATGCGGGAGGAACTGGGCAGGATATTCCCGTTCCCCCGCTCCCTCGATGCTCTCCGAATCATCTACACTTCCAAGCCCGATGTCCCCATCGCCGGCGCTTCCCTTCTTAATGTCGCCCAAGTCATATGAAAAACACTCTTACCCTCAAGACCCTCCTTCTCGTAAGCCTGTCCCTTACAATGGCAAGTCTCAGCGCACAGCCTCTTCACCTCGTTGACTGGACCCTCCATAAGGAAGGGGACGCCAAGGTGTACAAGGCGGTCGTGCCCACGACCGTCGGGGCAGTCCTCTTTGATGAGGGCGCCCTTGGGGCGGACCCGTACTACTCCTCGAACTACCACCTCATCGACAAGGCCCCTTTTGGTGACCCATGGACTTTCGAGACCACCTTCAAGGTGAAGGCCAGGAAGGGCCAGCATGTGTTGTTGACTTTCAACAGTCTCAATTTCTACGCTGACATTGTCCTCAACGGAAATAAGATAGCATCCTCAGACAAGACCTCGGGCGTATTCATCAAAAGGGAGTATGACGTCACACCCTTCATAAAGAAAGGAAAGAACCACCTCAGCGTCACCCTCAGTCCCGCCAGGAAGGGAGACCTCAATGTCGGCTATGTCGACTGGAACCCCAGGGCCCTGGGGGAGAGCATGGGAATAACGGGGGATGTGTTCCTGAGCGTGGTGGATGAGGTTCGCATCGCGGACGTCGGCGTGAGGCCCCTCTACGACCCTTCCGTCCCGGACAAGGCAGACCTGCACGTACAGGCTTCCCTCACCAACCTCTCATCCTCTCCCGTGTCGGGGGATGTGGTCATTGAGTTCGAGGGCCGCAGGGCGAAGGTCCCCGTCACCCTGCGTCCCGGCGAGAATGAACTTACCTGGACTCCCTCGGAAGTGGGTGCCCTGCACCTCGACAATCCCCGCATCTGGTGGACCTGGGACCTCGGGACCCCGGAGATGTACGATATGAAAGTGAGCTTCCTCGGGAAGAGGAAGGCTTCGGACAGCAGGACAGTATCCTTCGGCATCCGCAGCATAGAGAGTACCGTCACCCCGGACAATCACCGGCAGTTCTTCCTCAATGGACGCCCTGTCCTTATCAAGGGAGGCGGCTGGACTGACGAGCTGCTGATGAGGGACACCCACGAGAGCCTCTCCCTCCAGGCCAGGTATGTCATTGACATGGGGATGAATACGATCCGTTTCGAGAACATCTGGGGCAAGGATGACTATATCTACGACTGCTGCGACCGCCTGGGCCTTCTTGCCATGGTCGGCTGGAGCTGCCAGTGGGAGTGGGAGGACTACTGCGGGCTTCCCGAGACAAAGGGTTTCGGCTGCATAAACGACCCCGCCTCCGAGGACATGGCAGTGGCGTACTTCCATGACCAGGTGCTGAGGCTGCGCAACCATCCCAGCGTCATCTGCTGGCTCACGGGTTCCGACCGCATCCCCAACGAGAGGCTCGAGGAGCGTTACATGGAGATCTACAATAAATACGAATACCGTCCCTATGTCTGTTCCGCCAAGGGAATATCCAGCAAGTACGGCGGCCACTCGGGGATGAAGATGGAGGGCCCCTACGAGTACGTGGGACCCGACTACTGGTATCTTGATAAGAAAGCGGGCGGAGCCTACGGGTTCAATACCGAGACGGGAGTCGGCATGAACATCCCCCAGATTCCCTCTCTCAGGAGGATGATATCCCCCTCTGACCTCTGGCCCATCGGCAAGGACTGGTCGCTTCACTGCACCGCATCCTCTTCCAACATGAACTCCCCCGCAAGGATTGCCGCGGTGATGGAGGCGACCTATGGGAAGGCCGCTACCCTGGAGGAGTTCGTGGGCAGGGCCCATGCCCTGGACTACGATGCCACGAGGGCTATGTTCGAGTCCTTCAGGTGCAATTTCCCCACGTCCACGGGCATCATCCAGTGGATGCTCAACTCTGCCTGGCCGTCCCTTTACTGGCAGCAGTACGACTTTTACATGGCCCCGACCGCAGCCTACTACGGCACAAGGAAGGCCTGTAGGGGAGTGCAGCTAATATACAACTATGCCCTCAACTCGGTGTTCGCAGTCAATGAGACCCCTTCCGACTGCGAGGGTAGGGCAAGAATCAAGGTCTTCGACTCTTCCTCTTCCCTCATCCTGGAGAAGGAAGTGCCCCTAAGCGTGAGGGTGAACACTCCCGTAAGTGTGTTCAGCCTGCCAGAGAGGAAGGAGCCCGTTTTCCTCTCCCTCGAGCTCCTGGACAAGGACGGAAGCGTGAAGGAGGACAATTTCTACTGCCTCCCTGCCCAGGGCAACACCTACGACTGGAAGCGGACCTCCTGGTTCGATACCCCCATAACCGAGTTCGCGGACATGACCTTCGTGACCTCCCTTCCCAAGGCCGAACTCACGATGGGGGTCGACAGAAAGGGTGGGGAGTACATCGTGACACTCACCAACACCTCTTCCGTCATATCCTACCAGAATATCCTCCAGCTCCTGGACGGGGAGGGCAACCTGATTGCCCCCGCCTTCTGGTCGGATAACTTCGTCAGCCTTCTCCCCGGACAGACCAAGGTCCTCACTTGCAAGGTGGAGGACGCTGTCACCGGCAAAATCGAACTGCAAACTTGGAACTCCACACTAAAATGAAAAAGTATCTCCTTTCGGCTCTCCTTTGTGCGGTATGCACCCTGCCCCTCTTTTCCCAGGTCGTGGACGACGGGTCCCGCGACCGTTCGAAGTATGCCAACGACTCCTTCAGGGATGACGACAGGTACAGGACGGATTCCACGTACCGGACGGTAAGCGTCCAGCAGGTGAGGGACCGCAACAAGATCCGCAACGTCATCGTAATGGTAGGTGACGGGATGGGACTGGAGCAGGTCAGCTGCGGCTGGGTCCTCAACGGCGGGCACCTCAACCTCGACAACTTCATCTACACTGGCTTCTCCCGCACTTTTGCCACGGACAAGCTCATCACCGACTCCTGCGCCGGCGGGAATGCCATTTCTACCGGGGTGAAGACAAAATACGGGTACATGGGACTGGGTCCGGATGGGAACCCCGTCCAGTCCTCACTCATGGATGCCCGTGCCCTGGGCAAGAAAACCGGCATCATAGTCACATGTCGCATCAACGACGCCACCCCTCTTGACTTTGCGGGCCATTCCCCGGACCGTCATGACGAGGAAGTGAATGCGGCCCAGTACCTTGACTGCGGGGTGGACTTCCTCGCCGGGGGAGGCCTTCAGTTCTTCACCAAGCGCAGTGACGGGCGCGACATAGTGGAGGAGATGAAGGCCAAAGGCTACGAGTTCGCTTCCACTACCGATGAAATCGTATCTTCCAAGAGCCCCAAGGTCCTGGCCCTTCTTGCCCCCACAGAGCTTCCTCCCGCCCTTGAGAGGGGGGACTATCTCGAGAGGACGACCATGAAGGCCATCGAGACCCTCGACAACAAGAAAGGGTTCTACCTCATGGTGGAAGGTTCCTGCATCGACGACTGGGCCCACAAACAGAAAGTGGGCTACATGGCCGAGGAACTCTTCGACTTCGACAGGACCATAGGCAAGGTCCTGGAGTGGGCCGAGAAAGACGGCCACACCCTTGTCATAGTCACCGCCGACCATGCGACCGGTGGACTCACCCTGCTTGGCGGGGGAATGGATGACCGCTCGGTGAAAGTTAATTTCTCGACAAAGGGCCACAACGGCATCTTTGTCCCGGTCTACGCCTACGGCCCCCATGCCAAGGAGTTCACGGGTTTCCATGACAACTCCGAGGTGGGAGCGTTAATACGCAAGTACGTCAAGTAACAGAATTAAACACCATCCTACCTATATGGGACGAATGCTCAAAGCCGTATTTTCCTCTCTGACCCTCCTTCTCCTGCTTGGCGGGTGCTCGGGTGGGGACCGCATCCCGGAAGATCCCGGCATCTGCGTCATACCCGCTCCCGTGGGCATGGAAGTGGGGGAAGGGGCCTTCTCCCTTCCGGGTGCGACTATCCTTGCCGGCGGGGAAGCGGAAAAGAGGGTTGCCGGGTATTTCCAGGAGAGGATAGCCCCCTCGACCGGCCTCTTCATCCCTGTCGTGGAGAGTGGGGAGGGGAGCATCATTCTTTCGATAGATCCTTCCTCCGGGACTCATCCCGAAGGCTACCGCCTTACTGTCGGCTCCTCCCAGGTCAGGATTGCCGCATCCACGGAGACGGGGCTTTTCTACGGGGTCCAGACTCTCCTCCAGCTTCTTCCCCCGGCCATCGACAGCCCGAAGAGGGTAAGCGGTGTCAAGTGGAGCGTCCCCTCAGTCAGCATCGAGGACTATCCCCGCTTCACCTGGAGGGGGTTCATGATAGATGACTGCCGTCATTTCCTGGGAATTGACGGTGTCAAAAAGCAGATAGACATACTGTCCCGCTACAAGATAAACACTTTCCACTGGCATCTGACGGATGACCAGGGCTGGAGGATCGAGATTTCGAAGTACCCCGCCCTCACCGAGGTGGGCGCCTTCCGAAAGGAGTTCGACGCTACCGTCTACGGGGGCTTCTACACCAAGGACCAGATCCGGGAAGTCGTCCGGTACGCAGCCGCCAGGCACATCACTGTCGTCCCGGAAATCGAGATGCCCGGCCATGCAATGGCTGCCATAAGGGCCTATCCGCATCTCTCCTGTGAGGGGAAAAAGATCGACACATTCTACACCTGGGGTACTTCGGACGTTGTGTTCTGTCCCGGCAAGGAGAGCACTTTCGAGTTCCTGGAGGATGTCGTGGCTGAAGTGGCGGAACTCTTCCCCGGGCCGTACATCCATGTGGGAGGCGACGAGTGCCTGAAGGACAAATGGGCGGTATGCCCCGACTGCCAGGCCAGGATAAAGGCCGAGGGCCTCAGGGCTGACGGGGGCTCCTCCGCCGAGGAGAAGCTCCAGAGCTACGCTGTTCGCCGCATGGAGGGGATCCTCTCCAAATACGGCAAGAAACTCGTCGGCTGGAACGAGATCCTCCAGGGCGGGCTTTCGCCCTCCGCCACCGTCATGTCCTGGCAGGGCGAGAAGGGAGGCATCCAGGCTGCGATGCAGGGAAACTACGTGGTTATGACCCCCTCCCACGAGGGACTGTATTTCGATAGTTACCAAGGGGAAAGCAAAGTTGAACCCCTGGCTTTCGGAAGGGACATCCCCCTGGCCAAGGTTTACGGCTACGACCCGGTCCCCGAGGTGTTGAAGACCGAAGGCAAGGGGAACTTCATCCTCGGGGTGCAGGCCAACAACTGGGCGGAGTACATGTACAGCGCTTCCCAGAGGGAGTACATGCTATTCCCGAGGGCCTTCGCCCTTGCCGAGATTGCCTGGACACCTACCGGGAGGAAGGACTTCGAGGACTTCACGAGGAGGGCGGACGCAGCCCTCACGAGGCTATCCCTCATGGGCGTGAACTTCCACATTCCCATTCCCCAGCAGATGGAGGGAGGCTCCTGTGACAATCTTGTGTTCCTCGACAGCGCCAGGGTCGCCTTCTCCCTCACAAGGCCCGGGAAGATGGTATACACCATTGACGGCAAGGACCCTTCGGTCTCCTCCAGGGAGTACACAGAGCCTTTCGTGCTGACCGAGGATGCCACCATTAAGATCCGTACCGTCATGCCCCAGGGCTATCTTGGACCCGTCAGGACGGTAAATGTGAGGAAAGAGACCCCAGCCCCGAGCCTGGACCTATGTAAGGATGATCTCCGGCCCGGACTCAGGCTTCGAAAGACCTACGGGGAGTTCAACACCCTTTCCGACATTCCCGCCGACGCCAAGTGGGAGGAGGGAACGATAAGGGAACTGAGGGAACTGCCCACCCTGGAGCCCCGTCCCCGCGACATGGTGGGAGTGAGGTTCTACGCCGCCGAGGCGGAAGGATACTTCCAGGTCCCCAGTGACGGAGTATGGCGCTTCTGTACGGATGATGACCAGCTGTGGATAGACGGGAAGCTCCTCATAGACAATGGCGACGGCCCGAAGAGGTATTCCAGGGCCGATGCCGAGATGGCCCTCAGTGAAGGCCTCCACTCCATAAAAGTCGTGTTCCTCAGTAACGTGATCGGAGGATGGACTTCTTCCAGGAACAAGGGAACCGTGCTCATTAAAAAGCCCTCGGACCCCGACTTCCGAACCCTGGGAAGAAAGGATTTCCTAAGGGACAAAGATTAATCCCCCCCACCCTTCCATCCTTCCCCTCTTCCCCATGGAGGGGAGGGAATAAACAATAAACAACATTACCCCCACCCTTAACTTCCATCATTTTCAAACACAACCAATAACCCAAAGAAAACTATACTCACCACCCTCGAGTCTTCAGACCTTGATCCCCCCTTCGAAAACCAAGGTTGAAGCCACCTCCTCTTCACATGCTGCGTTACCTATCCCAAAGAGACGATAGGTCCTCAAGTGCTTTTCAAATTGTTTTTTGTTGTTTAACTAAGTAGCTGAAAAATAGGATATTAAACAGGAACCAAACTTTTTGGTTCCTCCCCCCTTGACATCCAGTTCCCCCAGTATACTATAGTATCGGCATAATGAAAAATAGGCTCCATACCCTACCTCTCCACCTCCTCCTTATCCAGGCCCTCCTCCTTGCGGCCTGCCTCCCGTCATGCTCCAAGCCGGACGATGTGGGCTACACCATCCCGGGAAGGGAGATTACCGACGTGCCGGAGGGGGGCAGTACCCCCTCCACTCCCCCTGCCCAGGAGGATGAGGGGACCTTGTGCAAGGACATCGGGCAGACCCCGATAATCCTCGCCTACTACACGGAAAACTCCAAGGCCCTTCCCGATCCCACCCTGGTGACGCATATAAATTATGCCCACGGGCGCTTCGTCAATCCCTCCACCGGGGACGGTGGCATCACCATAGCTGACGTCTCCCTGATGCAGAGCGTCCTGGCCCTCAAGAAGCAGAATCCCGCCCTCAAGGTCATGCTCATGATAGGGGGCTGGGGGATGAAGGCGGACGGGTTTTCGATGATGGCGAGGGACCCCGCCAAGAGGACCGAATTCTGCAAGTCCATCAAAGCCCACCTCGACAAGTACGGCCTCGACGGGGTCGACATCGACTGGGAGTATCCGACATATTCGGCCGAGGGGACGGGAGCCCACAGCTCCGATACCAAGAACTTCAACCTTGTCCTCGATGAACTCCGAAAGACAATAGGGACCTCCAAAATCATCTCCTTCGCTTCATCCTCCTCCGCCAAGTACGTCGACTGGCCAACGGCCATAAAGTACATCGACTATGTCAACGTCATGACCTACGACATGGGTGCGGCCCCCTCTGCGCACAACTCCCCGTTGTACCGTTCACAGATTTTCAACCAGACAAGCTGCGACGAGTCCATAGAGAAGCACAAGAATGCGGGCATACCGTACGACAGGATGAACATCGGGGTTCCCTTCTACGGCAAGTCCGAGAAGAACCCCACCGAGAAAATCTACGAGTATGAGGTGAAGTATAATGAGATGGGGAGCATCCTCGAGAAAAACTACTACGAAAAGGGCAAGAGGGATGTCACGGGGAAGAACATCCGGGTCTGGGACCCCATAGCCAAGGTCCCTTACCTGACGGACACTGAAGGGAAAATCCTTCTCGTGTACGACGATCCCGAGTCCGTGGCCTGCAAGGGAGAATACGTCCTTAAGAAGAAGATTCTGGGGGCGATGTTCTGGGAATACAGGCACGATGACGACAAACAGTCCCTGCTTCGCTCCCTCGTCAAGGCGGTCTACGGACAGGAGTCCGTCATAAAAGAAAACAATTAACTCATTATAAAGTTTTTATATGAAAACAAAAGTGGTCCAATTCAAGAAAATGGCATTCCTGTGCCTTCTTCTGCTCCTGCTGGGACCCACGGCGAACCTGTTCGCCCAGAACCAGGGGGCAAGGACGGTGACGGGAACGGTCATTGACGGAGGCGGCCTCCCGGTTATCGGGGCGGCCGTAACCCTGAAGGGCACGACCACCGGTGTGACTGCGGGAATGGACGGAACCTTCTCGATAAGCGTCCCGTCCTCCTCGTCCGTCATCGAAGTATCGGCCCTAGGCTATGTCTCCCAGGAAATGAAGGTGGGTACCCAGAAGACCTTTACCATAGTCCTGCAAGAGGATATGGAGTCCCTGGAAGCCACCGTCGTAGTCGCCTACGGAAGCCAGAGGAAGGCTACCGTAACGGGTGCCCTTACGACTATCGACTCCAAGCAATTGGTCAAGGCCCCGGTCGCTGACGTAACCAACGTCCTTGCCGGCCAGATGCCTGGAGTCTCCACGGTGCAGGACACCGGAAAACCCGGTGAGGACAATGCCAAGATCTACATCAGGGGCGCCAGCACCCTCTCGGACAGCGCCTCGTCCCCGCTCATCCTGGTGGACGGTGTGGAAAGGGACATGAACACCATCGACCCCAATGAAATCGAGAGCCTCTCCATCCTGAAGGACGCAGCCTCCACGGCCGTGTTCGGAGTGAGGGGAGCAAACGGAGTCGTCATCATCACGACAAAGCGAGGCGATGCCGGAAGGCCGAAGATTTCCTTCTCCACCATGAACGGTATCCAGCAGCCCATGTCATTCATCCGCCAGGCGAACAGCTACGACTACGCCCGCTACTACAACGTCCTGATGGCGAACGACAACAACACGGAGCCCGGGAACTATTTCACAAAAGAGGCCATAGAGGCCTACAGGACCGGTTCCGACCCTCTGATGTACCCGGATACGGACTGGAGCGAGGTCCTCTTCCGCAAGACCTTCATGCAGACCAAGAACAACATCAACATCTCAGGAGGCTCAGACAAGGTCCGCTACTTCGTTTCAGCAGGGTACATGTACCAGAACGGTCTGCTCAAGCAGATGCCCAAGCTGGACTACGACAACAACTACAAGTACGACAGGTACAACTACAGGGCGAACCTCGACTTCAAGCTCACCGAGACCACCGACATGAGGATGAACATCAGCGGTGTGGTCGGAGTGACGCAGGAACCGCTTACCACCGCCGACAACATCTGGATGAGGACGATGCTGTGGTCCCAGAACTTCTCCTCCCCGGGCATGGTGAACGGCATCCCCATCACCCACGTCTCCGAGAGCGCAATCCCCGACGGTCTTACCCGCTGGAACGGGTACGAGTACTACTACAACCTCGGTTACCAGCAGAAATACAAGACCACCCTGAACATGGACTTCTCCCTCACCCAGAGGCTCGACTTCATAACCGAGGGACTCAGCGTCTCGGCTACGGGAAGCTACGACACCTCCATGTCCATCACCAAGAAACATACCGGCAGCGGCGCCATCAAGCAGACTGTCGAGTACACCAGCTGGAGGGACGGCTCCGGGCTTGCGATGACGGACCCGGATTTCGACAAAACTTACATGCTCGTGCTTTCCGGGAGCGACTATCCCCTCAGCTACAGCGAGTCCTCGAGCGGGGACAAGAGCTGGTACCTGGAAGGCAGGGTCGACTATAGCCGCAAGTTCGCGGGAAAGCACGCGGTCAGCGGCCTTCTGCTGTACAACCAGTCCCGCAACTACTATCCCGACCAGTACGACTGGCTCCCGAGAGGTTA
The DNA here is from genome assembly GCA_905235445.1 of uncultured Bacteroidales bacterium. GTDB lineage: Bacteria > Bacteroidota > Bacteroidia > Bacteroidales > UBA932 > Cryptobacteroides. Next base: position 1,811 of record CAJOLJ010000043.1, on the reverse strand, counting down.
CGTTGGCTGGGTCGCCAGGGCGACCTATGGCTATGACGACAAGTACCTCATGGACGTCAGCGCAGGTTACAACGGAAGCGAGAACTTCGCTCCCGGCAAGACCCGTTACGGCCTGTTCCCTTCCATCTCCCTGGGCTGGGTGATTTCCGAGGAGAAATTCATGAAGAAGGTCACGTGGGTGGATTACCTGAAACTCAGGGCCTCCGTGGGCAAGGTCGGAAGCGACCTCGGCACCTCCGCCCGCTTCATGTACATGCAGGGAGTCTGGAACGAGGCCGGAAGCTATTATTTCGGGGTCACCAACTCCGAAGGCGTCCCCCGTTACGAACTCGGTACCCCGGGCAACACGGGCGTGACCTGGGAGACCGCCCTGAAGTACAACCTCGGTCTGGACTTCGAGCTCCTGAACCATCGTCTCACCTTTGCCGGTGACCTCTTCAAGGAGCATCGTACCGGCATCCTCATTTCCCCGAACACACCTCCCGCCATCATCGCCACGAAACTTCCCAACATGAACCGGGGTATCGTCGACAACCAGGGCTACGAGGTCCAGCTTGGCTGGAAGGACCATATCGGGGACTTCACATACTCCCTGGACGCCAACGTCACCTTCGCCCGCAACAAGATCCTCGACATGGATGAGGTGCCCCCGACCTACGACTACCAGAGGCGCACCGGTGGCTCCACCGGAAGGTACAGCCTCTACCAGTTCGAGCGCCTCTACCAGGAGTCCGACTTCTATGTGGACGAGAACGGTGTGAAGAGGCTGAACGCCTCCCTCCCTCAGCCCACCACCGTCGTCTATCCCGGTGACTGTATGTTTAAGGACCTCAACGGGGACAACATCATAGACGGTGACGACTCCATGATCGACGGCTATCCCGACCGTCCCGAGTACGTGTTCGGTTCGAACTGGAAACTCGGTTGGAAAGGTTTCAACCTGTCCATGAACTGGACAGCGGCAACGAACGTGAACCGTGTCTACAATGCGGACTACAGGGTTCCTTTCACCAACACGGGTCACCGTGGACTGCTGCAGATCTTCGCCGACGAGTGCTACATCCCCGAGGGCAACGGCTGGGTCGAACCCCGCACCGACGGAACCCTCCCGAGAATGACGAAACTCAACTGGGCATGGAACGCCAAGGACTCCACCCTGTGGACCGTGGACGCATCTTATCTGCGCCTCAAGAGCGCAAGTTTCGGTTACACCTTCACCCAGAGCAAGTTCCTCCGGAGCATGGGAATCAGTGCACTGAATGTGATGTTCACTGGTTACAACCTGCTTACCTTCAGCAAGATGAAGCTCCAGGATCCCGAGGCCAAGGCCAGTGACTCCCATGGTGAGTATCCTCTGGTGAAGAACTACAACCTCGCCATCAATATAAACTTCTAAACCGGGAAAGCCATGAAGAAATATCTTATAAGCCTTATAAGCCTCCTGGCAGTCCTGTCAGTTGCACTCCTTTCTTCCTGCGAAAGCGTGGAACTCGGTGACGGCGGCCTGAGCCAGGCTCCCGAATCCACGGGAGCGACGGTCGAGAGCCTCTTCACCACCCTGAAGGACTCCGACAAGGTCCTTTCTTCCGCCTACTACTACCTGCCGTACGGTCTGGTGACCGCCTTCGACTCCAAGATGGGAAGCGATTTCCTCGAGTCCATCACCGACCACTACGTCAGCAACAAGCACTCCGAAGGCAACGGTCCCAATGACCTGTACTACAATGGCGCCCTCGGAGCTACCATTGTCGGTTACGCCTCGGGAGGCGAAGCCTACCGCTTCGGTTCCGAGAATGACTACAAGGCCATCC
>CAJOLJ010000042.1 GCA_905235445.1 uncultured Bacteroidales bacterium | reverse complement strand
ATGTCCCGTTACCTTATGTAGCACCCCATTATTCTTTGAAACCGTGGCTTACGAAATAGAACGAAAGTTCCTCCTCCGTGAGGGGGAAGCATTCAAGGAAGAGTCCACCCGTGTCCTTCATATCATCCAGGCATACATCTGCAGGGAAAAGGGAAGGACAGTAAGGATAAGGGTAGCCGACGACAAGGGTTACCTCACCATCAAAGGTCCCGCTTCCGACGGGATATCCCGCATGGAATGGGAACGTGAAATCACCCTCACCGATGCGAAGGACCTTCTCTCCGTCTGCCTTCCTCCCATCATAGAGAAGGAAAGGTACATTATCCCCATCCCCGACGGCAGGAAATGGGAAGTGGACGTATTCCACGGGGACAACGAGGGACTCGTCATGGCTGAAATCGAACTGAGCAGCCCGGACCAGCCTTATCCCATACCTGCATGGCTCGGCAAAGAAGTTACCGGGGATCCCAAGTACTACAACTCCAACCTGGGGAGGCGTCCCTTCAGGGAGTGGAGCGAAGAGGAGAAGAATGAGGAGAGGGCATTCGAGAAAGGGTAATTTCACTTGCTGGATAAAATCAAATGAGAAGACTCTATCTCATTGTTTTTCTTTTCATTCCGCTTCTTCTCTCCTCCTGCGGAGGAGGAGAGGTAAAGAAGAGTGCGGAAAATGTGTTCTCGAAAGATAGGGCGCCCTACTACTGGGGAAAGCCGGGTGAGTATTACGAGGCCCAGGGCGATGTCATGTTCTCCGTAATAGAGGACATGCTGGAAGAGTATCCCCCGCAGGTTGGTGCCCCGCTTGGGAGGGTTGCCGCCCTGTCCTCTCTGGATATGCTCTGTCACGACACCCGCTATGACGACTCTCCCCCCTTCCACTCTTTCCTGGACGGGAGAATCGACCATCTGATAGCCTCACTTGACAGGCCTTCCCGGAAAGGACTTACTATCTACAAGGTTTTCAACGACGCCTTCATCGTAAGGACAAGGAAAGCCACCGTCGCATTCGACCTGTGCGGCAAGTACTGGAAGCTCCAGGCGGTCGATTCCCTCAGGCTCTCTTCCCTCATCAGCCACTGCGATGCCCTGTTCATTTCACATAGGGACTCCGACCACGCTGACCTGGAATCCGTCATGATGTTCCTCAGCCAGGGTTCCCCTGTCTACTGTCCGGAAGACTGCTTCCCCTCCAACGGGAAAGTGACCCACCTGAGGCGGGAAGCCGTAGAGACTCTCCCTCTTCCTATCAGGGGAGGACGGAACCTTGACGTCACCCTCATCCCCGGTCACCAGGACAATCTCCAGAACAATGTCTACGTAGTTGAGTTCCCTGAAGGGTACACGGTAGCCCACTTCGGTGACCAGTGGGAAGGAAAGGAGGCAAGGCCCGTGGTCGAGAATGCGGCCTCTCTTCTTGGAAAGCCCCTCGATGTCATGATAGCCGACAACTGGCTCATGCCTTTGGAGGAGACGGTGAGGAGTTTTTCTCCGAGGCTCTTTGTCACCGGGCACGAGAACGAGATGAGCCACAGCGTGGACCACAGGGAGGCTTTCTGGCTGTCTTTCCAGAAACTTGAGAACATGGACCTTCCGTGTCCATACCTCGTCATGGGATGGGGCGAGGAGTTCAACTTCAGGAAATAAGTCGGTATGGCACATTCCCGTCAAGTTGGCGGGACCCCCATAAACGCTATCTCATCAAGACGGATTTAATTGAACGAGGGCAAGTAAGCAGAACATCCTGTTCTCGGAACCAATCTGAAGGCTTCTTATAGATAGTGTCTCGCAAAGATATGCCTAAAGAGAGATGGCATAAGGCCATAAAATAAAACGACCCGCACATTTGAGCATCGTTGAGAGGCTTGGCGGGTACTGGTGGTGCCAAGGTGCGGCGTCTATTTGAAAAAACCGAGCTTTCCCGAAAAAAATATTGGGGACGATTTCGTCCATCAAGTAACCGGCATGTGTAATTATGCAAGAAAGACAAGGCGACTGCCCATATTTTAACCTGCCGTACAATGCTTTCAAAATAGCATTTTAGGGGTCCCCTGTGGATTTCCGGCCAATTTTAGGAAGAATCCCTCTATCACTGACCAACTTACGCTCCAAAATTTCTGCAAGTAAGACAACTGAAATCGGCCTCTGGCGGGCCTGCTGGGCATGTCTTTTTTGCCAGAAAGGAGATTTTGTCAACTAGCGTGAGGCTCCATTGTCCCCTTTTAGGAACATCTTTGTACATCGACACATACAAACATTCCTTTTTTTATGTCATGTTCATAAACCTAGGCATCGCACTTCTTTACGAAGCAGACATTCATCCCGACTCGCCTCCGAAATCGGATATCATCCCGAGCGACCTCGGAGACTTATAAGGCTTGTGCAAGCCCACATCTACCAGAAGAATTGACAGACACTCACTATTATTCATTTGAATCATGGGTCGCTTCATTGCTATAGGCATCCTTATGGAGATTGCCATAAGGGAAAGCATGGATATGCCTAAAGAACATAGGCTCCTGGATAATTCCGACATAGTGCTGACGGGAACAGGGCAGAGACGCTTTGGATACAATCATTACAGTATCGAGAAAACAGTTTCAGCGAATGATTTCCTAGCCCTTAGGGAAGAAGTGCTGGATTATCTCGGATATGACAAGGACTATATTGACAAAGAGAACCTGAAGCTGCGCCAGATTCATACATGGGAGGATATCAAGAATACTCTGAACGAAGGCGGCCTCGATTCTTTCCAGGATTGCGGTTTCAAGTGGTATTCTCCCTGTCCTTTTTATGGGCATCGAGTGATCGTACATCTTGAATCCTTTAAGTTCGATCCGCGGAGTGGAGATGATTTTACTTCAATCATCCAGACTCTTCTGCGAAAAGCGCTCAAAAGCAATCCGCTCCATAATCTCATAGAATGCTTCGTTGCAGGGTAGGCTTGAGGGGATTATCTGTCCGTAGACACTTGGTTCCCACTCCTTCTTGCGTACACTTGACAAACACAATACAGCCCAAAACAATCCTGCCATGGAATCTTTCGCCATTTCACTTGCACTCATACATGTTGTCCCCAAGTTCCGATTCAACATCCAGTTACTCGATAAAGACGGGAAAATCGCCGCCTATGTCAGGGAACAGGTGATACAACACTACCCAATCGACATATACGAGATGAGCGAGAATGTGGACTCCCTCGCCTTCAGTGTGAGGAGTGAATTCAAGAAAGAGTTCTGTCCCCTCATCGATGCCACATGTAAGCTTTGCGATATACCGACTCCCTTGTACGGGCCGTTGGCTTTCGAGGATATTCCGGGAGCTGCCGATAATCTCTTAAGGGCATTCATGGGAGATTCCAACATCGGTATTTCATACACCGCTTTCGAATCCTGTCTTGAAGTCAAGTCAAAGCCAAATGGTTTCACCGGCTACGTGAATGTCATCAACCATGGACTGAGGTTCTATCATTCCTGGGATGAGTTCGGAAGCGAATATAGCTGGGGTTACATGTCTCTGATGGGGGACCTTATCAAAAAGGGCCTGAAAGACTTCCCCCTTGGTGAATTGGTGGGTGCCCATATCTACCAGATTGGAGATCCCTTCATAAACTCCAATGATAGTGAAGGAATAATCGGATAAGTCCTTTTCATGCTTCACGGATGCCTTAAGGGCAATACTCCCCGAGCATACTTGTTAACCGCTTCATAGCCTGCATCTTGAAATGAACATCATTTTACTTTACTGCTCCCTGATAGAGGTCGTTCCCAAACTCGGTCCGCAGATCCATCTGTTCGATCCCAACCGGGAAATCTCCTCCCGGGTCAGGGAAGAATTGATGAAAAGATACTCCCCAGACCTTTATGACTTGACAGAAAACTGCGACTCTCTCGCATTCTCACTAAAGAACAGGCAACAGGATGAGTTCTATTCAATCATACCTGCCGCCTGCAATCTGCTAGCCCTCGAAATCCCCAGGGATGCGTCCAAAATCCTCAAAGGTTTCAATGGAGCTGCATCCGATGCCATAAACGAAGTCAGGAATTCATTGTCCAGCTATCTTCACGGCCATCGATTCCGTTCTTCCTTTGAACTTTGGACGGATTCACATAGGAATCCGATCAGCATCGAGACCATAAACCACGGCATTGTCTTCGGCAGCCTGGAATCATCCTTGGAGGCCGATTTGCCCGTAGGAGAGCACAAAAAGCTCACAAAGGCCCTCCAGAAAGAGCTGGAGGGCCATCCTCTGGGAGGAATGGTCCATGCAGTGGTCTTTTGAAGTTTACATGAAGCCTGAATAAAGAAGGCTCCACTGCGTCCTATCGTTTCATATCAATTCCCAGCTGAAGCCCTGCCTTTCAGTTTTCAAGGACAAGCCTTACCGGTCCCATAAGTCCTGCGGGAAGCAGCGGTGAATCCTCTTCATAGAACCTTGCGGGAGTATAGGTGTACTTCTTGGGGCAGTCTTTCTGACGGTCCCCTATTATCCTGTTCACCCACTGGTTCGCAACCTGGACCTCAAGGGTGTTGGTTCCCTCTGCAAGCGCATCCGTCACATCGGTCCTGTATGGATACTTCCATAGCGTGGACACTTCCCGACCGTTCACTATGACCCTGGCCACACATCCTACCTGTCCGAGGTCAAGGATGAAGCGACCGTTCTCGGGCTTAGTGGCGGGCATGTCGAAGGTGTTGGTGTAGATTGTTGTTCCGCTATAGTATTTGATGCGGATGTCGCTGCTTTCGGACAGTGATGAGAGCGTCTTGTATGTAACGGTTTCCTGGGGTCCTCCCCACTGGGAATCGAACTTCAAGGTCCAGGGGGTGTCGACTGAGAAGAGGACACTCTCTTTCCTCTCAGGAAGGGTCAGCGACTGTTCGTCCGCCACGGAGCTGAACACGATGAAAAATGCCTCCCAGGGTTCCATGTCCACCTGGACGGTGGTCTTGCCTTCCTTGATTTCATAGGAGACATCGCTGATTTTCCCGGTCTCGGGCTGCCAGAGCATAGGCCTGAGTCCTTCGACACGGAACGTTGCATCCAGGTGACGGGGAGCGTCCTTTCTGCTGCTCACCCAGTAGATTTCCCCTTCGGGAGAGGACCTGTGGACATAGCGAAGGTCGGAGAAGTCTGCTGCGCTGAAATCCTTCGGGATGTCCGATAGGGCTGCGGGGAAGGAGACCTCGCTTTCATAGAATATGGGAGCTCCCCCTTCCTTCAAGGACTGAATCTTGTCGGACACTTCCCTGGACATATGGTAGCAGTCCTTGGATATCATCAGTATCCTGTATGAACTTCCGCTTGGGGTCACGAACTTCTCCCCGTCCCAGGATATCAGTTCAAGAAGGGCATCCTTGCCCAGGTAGTCGAAGTTGTAACCATCGGGAACTGCAGGATGGACATGTGCATAGAGGCTGGTTATGACGTCGTCCTCACCGTAGTAGTAGAGAATATCCGCCACGTTCTTTCCCTGCTGGAGCATGTATGAACTCCTGGCAAGGTAGTCCATCCAGGGGCGGGCCATGCCCGACCATGTCTCATGACGGTTGAACCACTGTCCGTAGCCCATGAGCCCGAGTCCGGGCTTTTTGTCGTCTACCGGTTGGTGCGCGCTTTCGTGTATGACGAAGCGGTTCACACCGCTTGCCATCTCAAGGTCAGCGGTCGGCTTGAGGGTACCGGGATAGTAGCTGTACGCTCCCCCGGACCATCCGTTGGCGGTCATGGACTCACAGGCCACAAGCTTCTTGCCGTACAGATGCGCCACCGATGCGCTCTCCCTGATGTCACTCTGGGCCATGGCGACAGAGGAGTTGGTGACCTTGACACCCGCGGGGATGGTCCACATAGCGGCCATCGGTATGTCCGCCCTTTTCTTGACACTCATTCCGTCCACAAGGTACAGCCTGCCGTTCTCGTGCGCCTCGAAATAAGTCTCCATCCCGTGCTCTGCAGCAATCTCGGCTGCAGTGGAGTACATGTTCTCCCCGATGAGTTCCCCGATGGTGGTCCTCCAGTCGAAGAGGAACTCCTCGCTCCTGGCTGCGCTCTCCACGATCTGTCCTGTCAGGACAGGAAGCCAGGGAATGAGGCTGTAGCCCCTTCTCCTGTGGAACTCATCCGCAATCGCCGGGGCCCATGTCTCGCACCCGGCTTCGTAGCTGTCTATGAGAAGATAATGGAGCCCGTTCTTACCCATAAGGCCACCCGTGGCATCCTTGTACATGTCCAGATAGTATTCCAGGAATGATGTGAAGGCGGCCTTGTCCATCTTAGTGACTTCAAGGCCCGTGGCCTCCTTCGGGGCGGGATGGTTCTCCCTTCCCGTGAGGGTGTACCCGAAACGGTACACGGTCCACTTTCCCTTGGGGGCCTTCCACTGGAGTCTTCCCTGGGAGTCCATCTTCCCGGTGAGGTCAACCACGTCCGACAGCGGGACCGCTCCCGCCCCGTCATCCGGGGTTATCCAGTCCATGAGGTCGGAAGGTGTGGCGAAGCCTGTCTTCTCCTCGGAATGGTTGATTCTTGTGGAAGAGTACAGCGTAAGCTCGGGCACTGACTTGAGGGGCCTGGCGTACACCACCCTGAAAAAGCGTCCTACGGTTGCGGGTATATCCACGGTCTGGCTGTCATCTCCCCCGTCGGGGATGGGACAGACCCTCCTGAAAGTCTTCCCGTCCTGGCTTACTTCTAGCCACTTGTGCACATCCGCCGGTGCCGCGGCCCAGACGCTTCTACGAAGACCGTCCTTGGTGCGAAGCGACCTCACGGTCACTTCCGTAGGGAAAGAGTACTGCACCCAGTAGGGAGAGTCATTGGCAGTGAAGTTCCCCTCAAGTTTCCAGGGACCGTCCTTTTCCCTCACTGCCACAACGTATGTATCCCTGTACCACCGGTTCATAGGCGGGGAAGGCAAAGAGAGAGCAATAGTCTTCCCCCCAGTAAGCGCAGTCTCGCTCCAGGTGAGTCTTTTCATGCCCTGCTCCTCCTTAACCCAGGGTCCACCCGTGTTGCTCCAGCCGGGACATGAGGCCACGGCAATCTCCATTCCCAGGGAATCCGCAATGCCGGTGGCATACTTGAAGTGTTCCTTCCACTCGGGAGTCATGTACACGAGCCTTCGGGGGACAATCGTCTCGCTACCCACTCCCGCCTCGAAGCAGTGCACCCCTCCTATCCCTATGGAGTCCATCCAGAGGAGGTCCTTGCGAATGCCGTCCATTGTGATGTTCCCGTCCATCCAGTGCCACCATACCCGGGGCCTGGCCTCCTGGGGAGGGTCGAGGAAAAGGGATTTCATGCCCTCGGACTGTCCGTGGGAAGGGACAGAGAGTGTGAGGGCAAATGAAAGGGTCAGGAGAAAGGCCCTGACTGTTCGGGTGCAACCTTTACGCATATGCAGTGTCAATTATGTGTTAGCGGGACAAATATAGCTTTTCCGGGGGGAATTCGGAATAGGGAGCATTCCTTATTGCTGCGAGGATGAATATAGGCCTGCGTAAAGGGACAACCACCCCCTCTCACACCACCGGACGTGCCGTTCGCAGTAACTTGTGGGGCATTCTGGTAATTGTTATCCACTTTGATGATGTCCTGTCCGATACCGGTCGTAAAAACGACCAAGGGAATACTGGGCATGAAGAGCGGACAAAGCGGACCGCCAGGGAAAGCCAGACGGTCCGCTCATTATCTATTTCCCATCCCAAAGGACGGGGAAAGCTGTTGGGAAATCAGTATCCCACCCCGATCTTATAGTCCCCTTTAGCCTGGAGGCGGGTCCTATAGAGTTCCGACGCGTCCAGGTCCTTGGTTATCTTAATCACCACCAGTTCCCCGGAACTGCGGTCCTTTCCAAGTGCGTAGACATTATTTGAGCATTCCTTGACATCATAGTATTCAAGCTGTGAAGGGACCCCGGGAAGGATGGTAGCGGATTTCTGGTTGAACTTGCATATGTACAGCTTTTTGTCTATCACCATGATGCTTTTCTCGAAATCCGTATTCGGCTGGATAATGGCCTCGGCAGTCACGGGATCGAGGGATGAGCTGAACTTGTCCGTAGTGTTCACCCAGGCGCAGGCGTCACCCCTCATGTGGCCGCTGGTGTGGTAGATGTACTCTCCACTGGAGTTCTTTGTCATGGTGAGGGAATAGGCGGCTCCCGTACGGTTCTCGTACTGCTGCACTTTCTCGACCCCGTCCATCCAGGCGCGGGGTGCCCTCCTGACCAGATAGTAGGTATGGCCCCAGCTGATGGTGTACTCCCTTTCACCCCATCCGGTAGCGAAGATGTGGCCGTCGTAGTACCTGACCGCCTTCACCGCAAAGGGGAGGGACATGTTATAGGTACCGTCCTCGTCAGGGGTATCGGGAAGTTCCAGCCTTGACCCATTCCTCTCGGCGAAGCCCCTGAAATATTCCCTCTTGAGGCTCTTCCTCTTCCAGTCGGTCAGGAACTGCTGGTTATTGTTGAGGTCCCCGAACATCCTGGCCTCGTAGCCCCTGTCGTTGAATTCCTTGGCGATCACCCCTGACACTGCGACCTTTCCACCCACGACATCCATTGCTATGCTTGTGATGATTCCCGTTGCAAGCTTGCAGTAATTGTAGGTGTTGTACGTCTTGTCGTTTTTGAACACGGAGTAGCCTCCCCAATTCGTAGGACCTTCAATCTTTCTGGTCAGGACCAGTGAATATACGGTTCCCTGGCTCACACTAAGGTCCTCCAGATGTTCTCCCTGCAGGGTGTAGGAGACATTCCCGGTGGATTTCAGGTAAACGTTCTCTCCGTCGGTTCCCCCGATCCAAATGCCCTGGGCACCGAGGAGGGTGCAGAATGCCACCATAAGGAGGCAGGTTGCGATGATTTTTTTCATAGACTGTCGTTTTAAGTTGTTGGAATATCTTAGGCACCGCCCCACTCCCTAATGAGGGAAATAACGGTGCCTCTGCTTTTCAAAGATAAGAGTTATTTTTGGCACTGCCTACAACATCCCCCGGAAATTTACCGGGACTTATTTTCCACTTCGAATCTTTTTAGTCTCAGTGAATTGCAAACCACCAGGACAGAGCTTGCCGCCATTGCCGCAGCAGCTGAGCCGGGACTTAGGAGCCCTCCTCCCAGGACGTAGGAAAGGCCTGCTGCCATAGGTATCGCAATCACATTGTACGCAAATGCCCACACGAGGTTCTCCTTTATGATTCGGTTGGTCTTCCTGGAAAGGGATACCAGCTGGGGTATCTTCCCGAGATCGGACCCTACCACCGTCACCATCGACGCATCCATCGCCACGTCACTTCCCCCACCCATTGCAATGCTGAGGTGGGAGGAGGCCAGGGCTGCGGAGTCGTTTATCCCGTCACCCGCCATGGCTACCTTGCGGCCCTCTTTCTGGAGGTCCTGGATGTACTGGACCTTGTCTGCGGGCAGGAGACTTGCCTTGACTTCATCGATGCCGACTTCCTTTGCGACCTTCTGAGCACTCTTGCCATTGTCCCCGGTAAGGATGCATTCATGAATCCCGAGGTCCCGAAGGAGTGAAAGCGCCTTTACTGAAGACTCTTTCACTCTGTCAGTGAGAGCAAGGGATGAGAGGACTTTCTTCGAACTTGTTTCCATCAGCCTGACAAGCGTATTCCCTTTCCCGAACTGGGCCTTTTCATCCTCCGTCATGTCGTTTTCATCGGGGGCGCCGACAAAGTACTCTTCCCCTTCAAGGACAGCTTTTACACCCTTCCCGGGGACTGCCGCGACAGAGTCCGGATAGATGGGTTCCACTCCTTCAATATGCCCCACTATGGCATCGGCCAGGGGATGTGTGCTTCTGCGTTCAATTCCCTTGAGGAAGGCTTTTGCATCGGCCCCCGACCACTGCTCCCAGACAACTTCCGGATGTCCCACGGTTATGGTACCGGTCTTGTCAAGGACGAGAGTATCGATGTTCCCTGCTACCTGCAGGGAATCCGCATCCTTGATGAGTATTCCCTTGGAGGCGGCATTGCCGACGGCGCAGATAAGGGCCGTAGGTGTTGCAAGCCCGAGTGAACAGGGACATGCCACGACAAGGACGCTGACCATCGAAAGAAGACCTCTAGTGAGTGAGTCCTCCCCGCCCAGCACTGTCCAGAGTATGAGTGAGAGAATGGCCACTCCGATTACCACCGGCACGAACACTGCGGCGACTTTGTCCACGGTTTTCTGGATGCGGGCCTTGCTCCCCTGTGCCTCCCTTACCATCTTGATAATGGAAGAGAGCATTGTATCGGAACCTACTTTCTCGGCCCTCAGGCTAAGCGTTCCCTTGCCATTGATGGTTCCTTCATACAGTTTGTCACCCGAGTGTTTTTCGACAGGAATGCTCTCCCCGGTGAGCATGCTCTCGTTTACCGATGACTCTCCGGCCTCGACCCTCCCGTCAGCGGGGACCCTCTCCCCTGGGCGCACAATCACCACATCTCCCGGCCTAACCGTGGATGCAGGATCCCGCAGGGCCATGAGGTCACGCACCGCCTCGGTCGTCGAGTGCTTTGCCCTGTCCTCCAGGAGCCTTCCGAGAAGGACGAACCCCACAATCATGCAGGAAGACTCGAAATACAGCCTCGCTTCCAGTCCCCTCGAAGTCCAGACTTCGGGGAACAGGAGATTGAAGAGGCTGAAAAGAAACGATATTATGGTGGAAAGAGCGACAAGGGTGTCCATTCCGCTATGAAAATGGATGGCCTGTTTATAAGCAGTGGATATGAAAGTTCTTCCGCACCAGAACACGCTTACTGCCGCCATGACAGCCAGGAGGATTCCTTTGCCGGGGAAATCCCCCATGCCCATGCATACTATCATGGAGATGACTGCAAGGCATAGGGCCAAAATCGTGTCCCTTCGCAGGGAGCGATAATCATCATCCCTCTGTTTCTCGGCCTTATCCTCTGCCACCTTTCCCTCTTCCACTATGAGGTCATAGCCTTCGTCCTGGACTTTCTTTCTTATGACCTCGGGACTTGTCTTGGCGGGGTCATAGTCCACTACCGCACTGTTCCCTGCCAGGCTCACCTGGGCATCACTGACTCCCTCACAGGATTTAATGGCCCCCTCCACTCTTGCCACACATGCGGCGCAGCCCATCCCGAGGACCGGGAATGTGGCACGCAGCGACCCTGGATCAGTTTTTCTGGACATATGGATCATGAATGAAAGAGGGAGAGAATGCACTTCTCTCCCTCAGGGTGAAATTCACTGGATTACTGCTCGTCGGGGCCGTTGTCACCGCCCTGGGGACCTCCCTGTCCGTAAGGGCCTCCCTGACCGAAAGGACCACCCTGACCGAAGGGGCCGCCCTGGGGACCGCCCTGGCCGTAGGGACCGCCCTGAGGTCCGCCCTGCTGGGCGTACATGTCCTGGGATGCTGCCTGCCAAGCGTCATTGAGGGCTGCGAAGTAACGGTCGATTTCCTCGATGTTCTGGTTCTTGACCGCCTCCTTAAGGAGGTTCAGGTTGCTCTCGATCGCACCCTTCTTGTCAGCGGGGATCTTGTCCCCGTACTCACGGAGGTTCTTCTCGGTCTGGAAGCACAGGGAATCGGCGTCATTGATCTTGGTGACCCTTTCCTTCTCCCTGCGGTCAGCCTCCTCGTTGGCCTTCGCCTCGTTGCGCATGCGGTTGATCTCGTCCTCGGACAGTCCGGAGGAAGCCTCGATGCGGATGCTCTGCTCCTTGCCGGTGGCCTTGTCCTTTGCGGATACATTCAGGATACCATTGGCATCGATGTCGAAGGAAACTTCGATCTGGGGGATGCCACGGGGTGCGGGAGCGATGCCGTCAAGGTGGAACACACCGATCTGCCTGTTGTCACGGGCCATCGGGCGCTCGCCCTGGAGGACCCTGATCTCAACGGAAGGCTGATTGTCGGCAGCGGTGGAGAACACTTCGGAGCGACGGGTAGGGATGGTGGTGTTGGACTCGATGAGGCGGGTCATCACACCGCCGAGGGTCTCGATTCCGAGGGACAGAGGAGTCACATCAAGAAGGAGGACATCCTTTACGTCACCTGCGAGGACACCGCCCTGGATGGAGGCGCCTATAGCCACGACCTCGTCGGGGTTGACGCTCTTGTTGGGTTCCTTGCCGAAGAAGTTCTTCACTATCTCCTGGACCTTGGGAATGCGGGTGGAACCGCCCACGAGGAGGACCTCGTCAATATCGTTTGCGGAAAGGCGGGCATCGCTCAGGGCCTTGCGGCAAGGCTCGATGCTGCGCTGGAAGAGGTCATCGCACAGCTGCTCGAATTTAGCCCTGGTGAGGGTCTTCACGAGGTGCTTGGGCACTCCGCCAACCGGCATGATGTACGGAAGGTTGATTTCCGTGGAAGTCTGGCTGGAAAGCTCGATCTTGGCTTTCTCGGCTGCTTCCTTCAGTCTCTGCAGTGCCATGGGGTCGCTCTTGAGGTTGGCCCCTCCGTTCTCGGAGGCGAACTCGGAAGCGAGCCAGTCGATGATCTTCTGGTCGAAGTCATCACCGCCGAGGTGAGTATCCCCGTTGGTGCTCTTCACTTCGAACACACCGTCGCCCAGCTCCATGATGGAGATATCGAAGGTACCGCCACCGAGGTCGTACACTGCGATCTTCATGCTCTTGTTCTGCTTGTCAAGGCCGTAGGCGAGGGCGGCGGCAGTAGGCTCGTTGATGATTCTCTTAACGTCCAGTCCCGCGATCTTGCCAGCTTCCTTGGTAGCCTGCCTCTGGGAGTCGGAGAAGTATGCAGGAACGGTGATGACAGCCTCGGTAACTTCCTGGCGGAGGTAGTCCTCGGCGATCTTCTTCATCTTCTGGAGAATCATTGCGCTGATTTCCTGGGGCGAGAATTTCTTGCCCTCGATGTCGACGCGGGGAGTGTTGTTGTCGCCGCGGACCACCGTGTAGGGAACGCGGGAGACTTCACGGTAGACCTGGTCGTAGGTCTCGCCCATGAACCTCTTGATGGAGAACACGGTGTTCTTGGGGTTGGTGATGGCCTGACGCTTTGCGGGGTTGCCGATCTTGCGCTCGCCGCCCTCCGTGAAAGCCACTACCGAAGGGGTAGTCCTCTGGCCTTCGTTGTTGATTATGACCGTAGGTTGGTTACCTTCCATCACTGCGACGCAGCTGTTGGTGGTACCGAGGTCGATTCCGATGATTTTTCCCATGATATAGTATTTTTTTGTTTTCGTTATTGTCTTTTTACACCCGCATCCATTCTTGGCGGGACGCAGATGTCATAGCCAATGTTGTGCCATGGGCCCACGGTATGCCAAGAAGTCCCCAAATATGTCATTTTGTCACCGACTTTATTCTTTTCCATGACAAAAAGGAACGGGAGAGTTTATTCTTGCTAAATTTGCGTGGCCCTTTTTGCTGCCACCCCAACAAGAATGTCACAGCCCAAGTCATACCGCCATATCCAGGAAGATGAGTACCTGGACCTCTGTTCCCGCATCCTGTACGAGGACAATCATCTCCTCATAGTGAACAAGCGTCCCTCCGAGATAGTCCAGGGGGACAAGAGCGGGGATGAGCCCCTCTCGGAGACCTACAAGGCCTTCATCGCCCAGAGGGACTCCAAGCCCGGGGCCGTGTTCCTGGGAGTGCCGCACCGCCTGGACAGGCCGGTAAGCGGGATTGTGATATTCGCTAAGACGTCCAAGGCCCTTTCCCGCCTTTGCGAGATGTTCAAGGGCTCCTCCGTCCACAAGACCTACCTTGCCCTCTGCTGCCACTGCCCGGACCCCGAGGAGGGGTTGCTGGAAGGGATGATGACAAGAAACGAAAAACTCAACAAGTCCTTCATCTGGCACAAGGTCACGCCTCCGCCCAAGGAAGCGAAACTCGCCAGGCTACGCTACCGCCTGAGGGAGAGGACTCAGAGATATTTCCTTGTGGAAGTCCACCTTTTGACGGGACGGCACCATCAGATACGCTGCCAGCTTTCCGACTTCGGATGTCCCATAAAAGGGGACCTCAAGTACGGTGCCCCCACGTCGAACCCGGACGGCTCGATCTGTCTTCATTCATGGAAAGTGTCCTTCACACATCCGGTGAAGGGGGAGGAAATCTCCCTCACCGCTCCCCTTCCCCCTTCCTGGGGGAGGATTGTTCCCGAAGGGAGCTTATATTCCTGAGATACCACTGCTCTGCACTCATCCCGGTGACCCGGCTGAACTCCTCCAGGAAACGCTCCACGCTCTTGTAGCCGCACTCCCTGCTCATCCTCTCGAAAGTCACCTTCCTGCCGCTTGCCCAGATATCCACGGCATGCTGGATCCTATAGGCGGACAGGACATCCCCCGGCGTGCCTCCCCAGCAGGTGTAGACCGCCCTCTGGAGAGCCTTCCTGTTGGTGCCGAGGTTCTTTATGAGGTTGTTTACGAGGAAATACTGGGAGTATACCTGGGAGGGATTCTCGGAAAGGTACTGAAGGCACCGCTCGAAGAGTTTCCGGCTGGAAGGGGCGGCACCGGTGGCCAGGGGTGAGGTGGCCTTGGGAAGATAATCCCTCCTGAAGCCTTCTCCCCCGAGGGGAATGTCCTGAAGGACGGTACTGAACACCTGGGGGGAACATAGGCTACGCCTGATAAGGGAGAAAAGAATGACCCCGCAGGGGACAAGGGCCGCTACCGCCCCGACCCATCCAAGCAGGGAGAGGACCTCCAGGGAAAGTATGGCCAGCTCCCTGAGGCATCCTTCAGCAAAAAGCGCCATGTCCGAGGACGGGACCAAGTCGGGGGAAGAGCCTCCCCCCAGAAGGGCGGAGAAAACAGCCACGCTGCCCCCAAGGGCGCATAGGCAAACGGTGAGTGCAAGGGCGGGGGAAAGGGCCGCCCTCAGGCCCGGAAAGAGTGAAAGCAGTATGGAAAGAGCAGAGATGGCACCTACCGCAGCGAGGGACCATGGCAAGGCCCTTCGGGGCCACCTGGCGAAAATGGCCCCATAGAAGACAAGAATGGCGCACTCGCAAAGAAGCGGCTGGGAGATGATCCCCGGAAGGGAGCGAAGCGGGATGGAAAGGGAAGGAAAGAGGGACAGGACAAAGGGCACCGCCACCCCGAGGGATGCACACAGCGAAAGGATGGGGACATGCACTGAGAAAATGTCCCTCATGTAGGAAGAAAAGCTTTCCTCGTCCCTGCGCTTGGGAAGGGGCTTGGACGGAAGAGGTGTCACGGTCGTGGGCTCTTTGGGTGGTGGAGTGTGGGAGGGGGCTTGGGCCCTTCTAGAGGGCTTCGGAGGAATCTGTCTTCCCCTCCTGGGCCTCCTTCGGGGAGGTGGGCTCCCCATCAGCGGGAAGGACCATCTCCCCCCAGGCACTGCCTTTGCGGCTGCCCTTTATGGTATCGAAGCCCTTGCCGTAGACCCCGGTGGCGGAGCTTACGGAGAGGAAGGCCTCGGGGTCAATGACCCTTATGTAACGCAGGAACAGATTGAGGTCTGTCTTTCTTGTTATCACCATCAGGACATGGCTCTCCTGCTTTGTGAACCATCCCTTCGCCGGTATTACCGTAACCCCCCGGTGCAGTTCATTGGTGATGGCGTCCGCTATCCTGTCGTACTTCTTGGACAGTATGAACAGCTGGACAGACTGACGGGAGCCGGACAGGTACAGGTCCACGACGTGACTGTTCACGGTGACGAGGATAAGGCCGTACACCACTGTCGTCACCTTCTCGGTCCAGGGAACCAGTCCGCCTTCGGCTGTGTATGAGGGGAAGACCATGGAGGAGAGGATGATGACCACGTCCATCGCAAGGATCATCTTTCCCGGGGAGACGTTGCGGTACTTGTTCACGATGAGGGCTATTATGTCAGTCCCTCCCGTGCTTCCGCCGGCAGACATGGAGACACCGATCCCCAGTCCCGCCATGATCCCACCCATGATGACAGCCATGAGCTTCCCGTTCTGGACTCCGAGGGTCTGGATTATCTCGACGGGGATTATCCCCTGCAGGACATTGAGTCCCACGGAGGCCAGGATGATGGCATAGATGGTCTTCCCGCCGAAGGAGGCGCCCATTATGGCGAACCCGGCAAGAAGGAGCACCGCATTTATTATGAAATAGGAATAACCCATCTTGAACCCGGTGGCGTACTGGATGATGGAGCTGATACCGGAGACCCCGCCTCCGACGAGGTTATTGGGCACAAGGAATATAGTCCACCCGGACACGTACAGGAGAATTCCCAGGGTGACGAGGAAGTATTCCTTCACGAACGTAAGAACCTTCGCCGTGGTGCTCTTTGAAGAGGAGGATGTGGTGGCGGAAAGTGACTTTGCCATATTAATTGTCTAGACTTAAGTTCCCGGGGCCTACTGGTTCATGGAAGGCCCCATTTTGCGGCGTTTTCTGGGAAGGCCGGCCTTGATGCCCTCGAAACCCTCCCCGTAGACGCTGCTTGCGGGAGTGACGGACATGAGGGCGGCAGGGTCGGTGGCCTTGATGACATCGGTAAGCTCGGAAAGCTGGGTCTTGCGGACGAGCACCATCAGGACTTCCCTCTCCTGCTTGGTGTACCAGCCCTTGGCGGGGAGGATCGTGACCCCGCGGTCCATCTCGGAGATTATGTAGTCCGCTATTTTGTCATACTGCTTCGAGAAGACAAGGACCAGCATGGTGGACTTGGAGCCCATGACGAACCAATCGAGCACCACCGAGAACACGACCATGGCGATGTATCCGTAGAGCATCTCCTGGAACCCTTTCCCGGGGACCAGCATGATGGAGGCGATGGTGAACACGTCAAGCACCAGGTACACGGTACCGGGGGTGATGGGATAGTACTTGTCGATGATAAGGGCTATGATGTCCGTTCCTCCCGTGCTTCCTCCCCTCTTGAAGATGGTGCCGATACCGATTCCTTCCATGAGTCCGCCTATGATGGGGACAAGGACCTTGTCGCTCACATACAACGGATGTCCCGGCAGGGACTTTATGATGTCAAAGTTGGGCAGGACCTCGAAGAGAAGCGAAGAGAGGGCGATTACATAGATGGTCTTTATGCCGAACCCCCTTCCGAGCACGAGGAACCCGGCAAGAAGGAGGATGGCATTAATCCCGAGGAACGAATACGACACGGGTATTCCCGTGGCATACTCCAGGATGGTGCTCATACCGGTGACCCCGCCGCTCGCTATGCCGTGGGGAATCATGAAAGAGTCCCAGGCGAGGGTGTAGATGAGGGTCCCGAGGGATATGATCACATAATCCCAGATCGTGGAGAGTACTTTCCCCTTCGAGGAGGCTTTCCCTTTTTCCTTCATAAAGAGAATAATGAGGTTATTTCTTGAGCACGACGTTTACGATCCTCCCGGGGACGACTATGACCTTGGCTATTGCCATCTCCCCTACCCACTTGGCGGTCTGGTCGAGGCTACGGACGTAGGCCTCCACCTCCGCGGGGGAGAGGGAGCGGGCCACATTCACCGTGAAGCGGGTCTTCCCGTTGAAGGATACGGGGTAGAGCACCTCGTCCACGACGGTGTATTCCTCCCTATACTCGGGGAAGCGGGCCACGGTGACGGAAGTCGTGTTGCCCAGGTCATGCCAGAGTTCCTCGCAGATGTGGGGTGCGAAAGGACAGAGCATGACTACGAGGGAAGAGAGAATCTCCCTGTTGTGGCAACGGCTCTCGGTCAGCTCGTTCACAGCGATCATGAATGCGGATATGGTGGTATTGAAGGAGAAGGTCTCGATGTCGGAGATCTCCTTGCCTATGAGCTTGTGGAGGGAACGGAGGTCCTCCTTCTTTGCGGGACCGTCCTCGACAATGAGCCTGTCCCCTTCGTAGAAGAGCTTCCAGAACTTGCGCAGGAAACGGTGCACCCCGTCGATTCCCTTGGTGTCCCAGGGCTTGCTCTGCTCGAGGGGACCTAGGAACATCTCATAGAGGCGGAGGGTATCGGCCCCGTACTGGTGGCAGACCTCGTCGGGGTTGACCACATTGTACATGGACTTGCTCATCTTCTCGACCGCGGAGCCGCAGATGTACCGTCCGTCCTCGAGGATGAACTCGGCATCCTTGTATTCCTCCCTCCAGGCCTTGAACTTCTCCGTATCCAGGGCATCTTCCCTGTCCACCATGGAGATGTCGGCACGGAGGGCCTGGGTGTCGTAGCTGTCCTTGAGGCCATAGGAGACGAACCGGTTCGTTCCCTTGATCCTGTAGACGAAGGAAGAGCGTCCCTGGATCATGCCCTGGTTCACAAGCTTGCGGAAAGGCTCGTCCTCGCACACATAGCCCATGTCATAGAGGAACTTGTTCCAGAAACGGGAGTAGATGAGATGCCCGGTCGCGTGCTCGGTTCCCCCGACATACAGGTCCACGCTCCTCCAGTACCCGTCCGCTTCCTTGCTTACGAGGGCGGAGTCGTTGCGGGGATCCATGTAGCGCAGGTAATATGCGCTCGACCCGGCGAAACCCGGCATGGTGCTGGTCTCGAGGGGATAACCCTTGTATGTCCAGTCCTTGGCATGGGAGAGCGGGGGCTCTCCGTTCTCGGGCTTGTAATCGGTGATGGAGGGAAGCTGCAGGGGGAGGTCAGCCTCATCCACGGGAGTGGGTATCCCGTCCTTGTAGTAGATGGGGAAAGGCTCTCCCCAGTACCTCTGGCGGGAGAAGATGGCGTCACGCAGACGGTAGTTGACTTTCCTATGGCCAAGCCCCTTCTCCTCCACGTACTCCATGGCCCTCACTATGGCATCCTTCACCTGGAGGCCGTCGAGGAAGGAAGAGTTGCACATGACGCCCTCCTTGGCATCGAAGCTGCCCTCGGAGACGTCGCATCCCTCGATGATGGGAACGATGGGAAGACCGAATTTCTTGGCGAAGGCCCAGTCACGGCTGTCATGGGCGGGAACCGCCATGATGGCGCCGGTACCGTAGCCGGAGAGGACGTACTCGGAGATCCACACTGGGACCTTCTCCCCCGTGAGGGGATTGATTCCGTAGGAACCGGAGAACACTCCGGTCACGGTCCTTGTCTCTGCTATCCTCTCCCTCTCCGTTTTCTTTTTCACCTGGGCGATATACTCCTGGACCTCGGGAAGACGGTCAGGGGTGGTAAGCTGCAGGGAAAGGTCGCTCTCGGGGGCGAGCACCATGAAGGTAACCCCGAATATGGTATCGACACGGGTGGTGAAAATGACCACATCGGTAATCTTGTCCCCTGTCTGAACCTTGAAGGTGACTTCGGTACCCTGGCTCCGTCCTATCCAGTTGCGCTGCATCTCCTTCAGGGAATCCGACCAGTCGAGACAGTCCAGGGAGTCGAGGAGCCTCTGCGCATATGCGGACACCCTCAGCTGCCACTGGGTCATCTTCCTCTGCTCCACGGGGAAGCCTCCCCTCTCGGAGAGCCCGTCCTTGACCTCGTCATTGGCGAGAACGGTCCCGAGGGCGGGACACCAGTTGACGAACGTGGAGCCCTGGTACGCTATGCGGTAGTTCATGAGAACTTCGCTTCTCTTCTTTGCGTCATAGCCCTTCCACTCCTCGGCGGTGAAGTCAAGGGGCTCGGTGCAGGCAGCGTCAGCGTTCCTGGACCCTTCCCTCTCGAAGCGCTCGATAAGTTCGGAAATAGGCCTTGCGCAGTCCTTGGAAAGGCAGTAATAGGAGTCGAACATCCTGAGGAATGCCCACTGCGTCCACTTGTAGTACTCGGGATCGCATGTCTTCACTTCCCTGCTCCAGTCGAAGCTGAAGCCGATGCGGTCCAGCTGGCTGCGGTAACGGGCGGTGTTCTGCTCGGTGGTGATCTGGGGAGCCTGTCCCGTGAGGATGGCATACTGCTCGGCGGGGAGGCCGAAAGCGTCGTAGCCCATCGGGTGGAGGACATTGTAGCCCTGGAGGGTACGGTAGCGGGCGACAATATCGGATGCTATGTAGCCCAGCGGATGCCCCACATGGAGCCCTGCCCCGGAGGGGTAAGGGAACATGTCGAGGACATAGTATTTTTTCTTAGATGGATCTTCAACCCTGCGGTAGGTCTGTTCCTCAGCCCACCTTTTCTGCCATTTGGCTTCGATTTCCCTGAAATTGTATTCCATAAATGTGCGTGTGTGAGGATATTGGGATTATTTGCAGTTGTAAAATATAGTTGTCCTTAGAGTAAGTTACTTTTTGATTCCGAAGGAGGACTTCCCCTTTTTCTGGAGCTTGAAGTCGACGGGGATTGTCATGTAGGAGCGGACCTTCACGCCCTGCACTTTGCCGGGCTTCCATTTCGGGGAGGCCTTGATGACCTTGAGAGCCTCCTCGTCGAGGAGGGGGTCGACGCTCTTGATTATCTGGGCATCTTTCACTGACCCGTCCTTCTCAATGAAAAGGCGGACCTGGACCTGTCCCTGGATGCCGGCCTCGACGGCTGCGGCAGGGTACTTGAGGTACTCATAGACCCACTTCTGGAGGAAGAACTTGGGGTCCGCCCGGCCAAGGAAAGTCGGAGGGGTGTCACAGTCATAGTAGGCATACAGCCTGGACTCGATGTCATTCTTCTTCACCATATCGGAAGAGAACGCGGGAGCGTCATCGATGTTGGCTATCCCTTTCACGAAACTGTACAGGTACTCAAGCTTCCTCTCCATGGAGGCGTAGTCCAGGGTGGAAGGCGTGTCCTTGGGGGTATTGTACTCGGGATACATGCCGGATGTGAACATTACGGAAGGTATCTTCGAGCTGTAGAAGGCACGGTGGTCGGAAGGACAGGGTTCCTGGGTGGTGACGGTAGGTGTTATGGGCTGCAACTGGGATGAGACAGCCTCGATGAGGCGGGTCATATCGGGGTTCGAGCAGGCGTAGGCGTAGAAGTCCTCGCCCATCCCCACCATGTCCAGGTTTATCATGGCGTCGATGTCGGAAGTCCCGCCGAAGGACCTGTTCAGGAAATACCAAGCCCCGCTGTAGGCCTGGGTGGAGGACCCGAAGGCCACGAACACTATGCTGCGACGCAGGAGCATGGCGTTGGTGCTGACGAGGCGGGCGAGTTCCAGCATCATGGCAAGCCCGGAGGCGTTGCCGTTGGCCCCGTAATGGACCTGGGTCACGGGGACCCCGTCGACGGTGAGGGTATGGGTGCCGGTGTTGTCCAGGCGGGCCCCGACCACGATATACTTCCCGTAGAGGTTCCTGTCACGCCCCTGGACCACGGCCACGACATTGCGGGAGCGGAGGGTGTCGCCCTGCTCCCTGGCTATCCCGAAAAGTTCCCCTCCCTTGGGGGACAGGAGCTCGCAGCCGTAGGAGGAGAGGACCTCCCCGACGTATTTAGCGGCCTCCGCCTCCCCTTCGGACCCGGGAGCCCTGCCTTCGAGGGCCGCAGCCGCCAGGAACCCCACATGGTTCTGCAGGGACTGGGAGGTCTCGCTCTGGGTATTGTCGACGAAGGCACCCTCCCTGTACTGGGCGTGGCAGGGAGTGGATGGAAGCAGGCCGCAAATGGCCGCTCCCAGGATAGCTGTCAAAAAGAAAAAGCGTCTTCTCATTCGGTGGAAGCGAGATTATCCGGCTTATTCGTTCACCAGGATCCATGCGTCGGTCGGACAGAAGAGTTCGGTAAGGACTCTCTTCCGGGCGCGAAGGGCCACGTTCAGGTTATCCGTCTGGCAGACCGATATGTTATGGAACCCGTTTTCGGTGTCCACGATCACTGCCTCGTAGCCGGCCTCCTTGACCTCCTTTATGAAGTTCTCGGCGTTGGACTGGACCTTGAAGGCTCCCACTATGACGTAGTACTTGTTCTCAAGGGTGCCGATGACCCGGTTTCCCGTGCGAAGCGCCCCGGCCTTCCTGGCCTCTTCCTCAAGTTCCTTCTGCACCTGTGCTAGGGAATCCGCCTCCCGCTTCTGCCTCTCAAGGAGTGCCTGCTCCTGGAGGAGTTTCTCCTCCCGAAGCTGTTCCAGTTCCTTGGATGTGGGTCTTCCCGTCAGCTTACGCACTGCATCGCATCCCGTTGAGGAGAAAAGCACCATGCACACCGAGAGCGAAAGGACGGTCCATTTCATGAGCGTTTTCATAACATTCAAAGTTAAAGCGTTGTTTCTGAGGGTAGCTCAGGGCAAAGGGCCCACTACCCTAAGAAATGCAAATTTACTACTTTCGGGGGATATTTCAACCATCATTTTCGGGGGCCGCCGAGGGGGCGTTATTGTATTTGACGGGGCGAAGTAGTATTTTTGCATTCCCGAAGCCCCTTCGGACAGACACATACAGAAAGGTGCATAGCTCGTCATCAGTATCAAAGAGGGATTTCCCCCACTCCCCTTCCCTCCGCACTGCAGGGTGCGGCGGAGGTTCCCTCATTGCCCTTTTCCTCGCTTTTCTTCTCTTTTTCGGGGAAGGGAGCATCCGGGCGCAGGTCCTTGGGGGCGAAGGATATCCCCGTCCCAGGTTCGAGGACTTCTGGAAAGGCCAGCTGCTGGACATACGGGAACTGTCCCGCACCGATACCGTCAAGGTCACGGTCATAGGGGACGTCATGATGCACGCCAAGCAGATTCCCACGGACTGGACGGAGTTCCTGAAAAGACTCGAGGGCAGGTTCGCGGATGCCGACCTCAGCATAGCCAACATGGAGTTTCCCCTGGCGGGAAAGCCCTACAAAGGCTATCCCTCCTTCTCCGCTCCCGATGAGTTCCCCGCAGTCATCAGGGACAGCGGGATAGACGTATTCCTCTGTGCCAACAACCATGTCCTGGACAAGGGGACAAAAGGCCT
>CAJOLJ010000041.1 GCA_905235445.1 uncultured Bacteroidales bacterium | reverse complement strand
TTTTGGGGAATGCTCAAATACCTTGCATTACCGACTTGGACAGTCTTGATGACCACCTCCTTGTCTTGCCAGTTCATGACGAAGTAATTCCCTGTGATATCAACGGAGGCTTCATCGGCTTCGCTTCCAAGAATGGCGACATTGAGTTTCAGCTTATACCAGTGATTGCTTTCAAAAGCCTTCACCTCAGGTATGATGACCTTATAGTAGAACTGCTTCTGGTTCGTTGCATCTTTGAGGAATTCCTTGTTGTGGTCAAGGACTTTGACCATCTTCCATGGAAGAATCAGTTTGAAGTATGGCTCTGTGCCGGAATTCCACTCCCACTGTTGGGGATACGTGTACGAAGGATCAGTTGTGTAATACTGAACGTCGGTTGTCGTGGTGACGGTGTTTCCTCCTCCATCCACGGTGATGGTTGTCTCAGTAACGGTTTCCGTATTCTCCTCGGAGAATAGCATAGGGAAATTCTTGTAGCTGAAGTAATTCTCGCTGTCAGATGAGGTGTTCTGGGGTGTCCCGCCAAGGTTAGCCCGTTTATATCCGTTTTCAAGGTAAACCTGCATGCCGCTGAGCATCGGTTCCCAAACTTCGTAAGTATCCTTGTCCGGATTTGTTGGATCCATCGGATCGTGCTTGAGAATTTCGACCTGGTTGACGACATGTGTCTGGAAATCAATCTTGGCGGCAATCCTTCTAACGGGAATGATTCCTTCTGCCACGGTCTTTGCAAAGCGGTTTGTGATAGTGACTATGGCACCTCCAGTCATTACGAATTTCTCCTGTTTGTGGTTGGAAGTCAGGAAATTGGAAGTGAAGACAACAGAATTTATCCCACTTATGGATTTGTCGGTATAATCAGATATGTCTGAAAGAGGGGAGTTGACAATTACATAGACATAGCAACGTTCGCTACCTCCGGGGAAGATTCTGTTGTTGATTTCCGCTTCCGTGACATCGGATATCGAAACGCTTGCGCTTTCTTGCTGGTAGGTAGTCTTTCTGCCGAATTTAACTGCCTGGCCGGCCATGTCCTCTGGATAGATGAAATAGTCGACGGTGGTGATGAGGTTCTCGTTGTAGTCCTCTTCTCCGTCCTTTTGGGTGACATTGTCATCTACAGCCTTTGAACTTGGTTCGTCACAGTAGATTTTGAGCACAATCCCACCTTCCTCTTCTGTGTTGCCGGAAGAGGGCTCTTTCTCGCAACTGAATACTGACAGTAGCAGCAGAGAGGGCAGTATGAGCGAAATCAGGAATCTTTCAATATATCTCATGGCTCAATTATCTCCAAATGACTTTATAGTATTCATCTATAGCCTCAGAGTCAAAATTCTCCTCCCTTCCGTCGGGCCATTCCGCAACGAATGATAGGGAGATGCTCTTTTCTTCATTTTCGGGCTTGGTACCCCACTTTGGCTTAATCCTGAAGTTTATCCGACCTTGTGCGTTGTCGGGGTTGATTGTCCCTCTGAGACCGCCTGAATAGATAATCGTTCCGTCTTCATCGTTCTCATAAACTTCATAGTCGAAATATGAAGTGTCTCCGGTTATATCGATGAACCAGGTGGCACCTTTCGGGTTCGTTATGCTGAATTGCCCATGGATATCAAGACCGTCCCTGACCTTGGCTGCAGCTGCAGGCTTGTCCAAAGTGCATGTGTTGGGATCAAATGCAAGCTTTGAGGTAACCGTTATTGACTCGTTGCTGAAGTCCATCTGCCAGGGAGTGAAATCCCAGGGTTGCACTTCGATTCTAAGCAGTATCTCCTTGTCGACAAGGCGGAGGCGGAACTTGTACTTTCTCCCGGCCAGGATTTGCATGGAGGGGAGTTTGACGGCACTTTCCAACACAGCCAACTGCGTGGGATTGATGTCGTCGTAAACATCTTCAAGGGTGTAGTGAATGGTTACCGTTCCCTCTTTGAGGTCCTCACCGACCATTGGCCAGGCTATGAAATAATTCTCACCTGAATACTCTTTGCCCAGTATATCGTAAAGTGTATTGGTGGCGGAGCCCTTCTTGTTCAATGTTATGTTCGCATTGGATATGCCGCTGAAATATGAACCCGACACCGTCGGACCTGTAACCGTTAGCTGGGGACCAGCGCTGAAGTCGCTGAAATCAACTATAGCGGATGCGCTGTTCCTGAAGTTCGTTATGGTAACGTCCTTAATCGTCGCATTTGTCTGGGATTCATTCTCCAACTGTATGCAAATGGCGGTAAAGAGGTGATTGAGGGGGAGTACCACAGGACTGTAGTCCTGGTTCTCCGCAGCCCTTGAAATTATGTCGGAGTAAGCGAAGTCAAACTGGGGAGAGGTCGTTGTAAGTGCGGTTGTGGGAATGGACAGTCTCTTGTCTGAACCGAGGGAAAGTGCATTCCCGAAAAGGGAAGAAACATTGAGGGCGCTTTCGCTGGCGTCATTTGTGAACCATCCGAAGAAGTTGTGCGTGCCTGTCCTTGTCCAACGGTAATGATTGTTGCCATCGTAGTTCCATTCTGTGCCGCTTTTGGTGACAACGCTGTTGAAATAGAGCGGAACATCGGAAGATGTGTATTGCGTGCCGTCAATATCCCCTTCGAAATTTGTCAGGTAATCGTATATGGCGACCTTACTCCCATCCTCGGCGATGGTGTTGAGCAGGGCCTTTGTTCCAAAGTCTCCTGACACGGAAATCTCTGGCATGGGCGTGTCGTCCACTTTCTCGTTGCAGGAAGCAGCGAGAATGGAGCACAGGCATAGCAGTACATATTTAGGCCGTATATTCATTACCGAAATGATCTTGATTGGAGGTCCAGAAGGGGGTCAGCCCCGCTGGACCTGATACTTAAAATATTATAGTACTAACGTCGTGCCGACATCGATAATATTCCAGCCGTCGACAGCAGGGTCGAAGATGATGGTGGCATCGCTCAGGTCAGGATCGTTCGGGTCAGTGGGAGTTCCGCCGCCGCCCTGGCCGCCGTTACCGTCGCTCTTGGTAGGATTGACAACGATGTTGTAAACTATGCTATTGTTCATCTCCCATGAGGGAAGAGTGGCAAGGTAAAGGTCAGCACTTATGTCCATCGTTTCGGTAAGGAAAAGCTGACCGTTACGGGTAGTCTTGATGGTGATGTTCAACTCAATCTTCTGTCCGTTCTGTGTAAGGGCCTGGGGAAGGACGAATGTCTCGCTCAGAGCTTTCGTGTTATCTGTGGTGGAAAGGACGGCTGCTTCCGTGAAATCATTCAGGTCCTGTGCTTCGCCTGCGCTTGTCCAGACGTTGCCTGTGGGCTTGTTCCAAGCTACGGTGCCTGTTGCAGCCTCGTCAGAGAGACTCAGAATGCAGTCTCCGGTTTTGTATACGCCGGAAAGCTTTGCGGAGTTCAGTTTCACCTCCCAGTCGGTAACGGTCCCGTCATCCTCGGCCTTGTGGTTGTAGCCGAGCTTCACGTTCACCTGTACCTTGGCGAGGGCATGGTGGAAGATTGCAGGGACACCCTGGCGTGCGCTGTTGGTGTCGTCTGAAACCTCATTGACGTTGTCGGTGTAGGCTACGGCCTTGTCTGCATACATGAGGTCCGTGTCTCCCACGGTATAGTTCGAGTATGTAATCTTATTCTCTTCAACAGTTATGCCAGACATCCTTGCAGGATAGAACATAATGAAATCCACGGACTGACCCTTCGGCCAGTAGTAAGTGGTAGAAGTTTTCCATTGATCGGATTGGGCATCATAGGAGACGACCTCATTGTCCATGAAGTAAGGACCGGTGGTGTTGTCTGTCCAGGCGTAAACTCCGAAAGTCTCGGTTGTGGGGAAGGCGGTCCCGGTGAAACCTGCCTTGGTAAGCATGCTTGCGGTTTTGAATGTAATCTCATTCATCTCCGAAACCGTGATCTCATTCTTAGTACAAGCTGCCATGCAAAGGACGGCGGCAAGAATGATGGGGAAGAATTTTTTCATTTTTATCATTTTTATTTGTTTGTATTCAGATTGCTGTTTACTTCTCTTTTTGCGAACGTTATATGTTGATTGCGGCATTTACCGATACGCTCTCCCATCCCTCAACTGCGGGATCGAAGTGAATCTCGGATGGCACCTGGTCGTCGATGCCGTCCCCGTCAGAATCCACACCGGTCCCAGTAGAGCGGCTGGGCATCAGGACCAAGGTGTAGGATATGCTCTGGTTCATTCCCCATTTGTTGAGGGAACCGTTTGCGAGGCTTGCCTCGATGGGTACGTCAGTCTCCTGCAGAACCTGGACATAACCGGATCCGATGTCGCGGAATGTCTTGATGGTCAGGTTAAGAATGACTTTCTGCCCTTCTTGGAGCGACTGAGGAAGGACCAGGAAACTCTCTCCAACCGTCTGTGGCTCCGTGTCCGTGAGAGGACCCAGCGATGAAACATCAAGGACGATGTCCTCGCTGCTTCCGTCAGAGGTCCAGATCCCGTTATTGGGTTTATCCCATGTTGTGCCATTGAGGGTCAGCCCCATTGAACCTGTGGTAAGGATATCCTTAAGGGTTATGCTGTTCACGGTGACTTCCCATTTTGTCTTGTCCATGGTCTCGGGCTGGATTTCGCTGTAGGCGAGCCTGACCTTGAACCCGACCCTGGAGAGGGCGTGATGGAATAGGACCGGGACACCATTATAATAATAGGTGTTGGCGTTTCCAGTCTGTCCCACAGCCTTGTCAGAGTACAGGATGTCCACATCCCTGTGTGAGTTGACATCCCAGGCTGGATAGTTGATGGAATCCTCGGTGATTACAGGGAGGGGAGTGTCGATCCCGTCTTCACTGTAGGGGGAATAGCATATGAAATCAAGGGATCCTGACTTGGGCCAATAATATGTCGAGCCCTCGGGTGACCATGTATCGATGCCGTTGAAAGCTATTTTCTGGTTGATCATGAAATTCGTATTGTCCGTGGGATTGTCAGCCTTGAAGTAGGCGTATGCACCGAACGGGACGGAGGCATAATTATCCTTGTAGTCATCTGCCTTGGTCCCAGGTGAGCCGAAGCTGGCCACCCGGAAGAATATCTCCTCCAGGGAATCGTCACGGTCAATGCGGGCGCATGCGGCGAACAGTATGGTTGCCACAAGTGCCATGCTTATGTATTTAAAGCAATTTCCCATGATCATTTTCAATAGCGACCTGGAGACAGGAAACGGATTCACCCGTTTCCTGCCTTGTTCGCATTATGAAAGCTTGCTATGCATTAAATTTCCAGGGTCAATGAAGGGGTGATGGGCTCCCAGTCCGCGACTGCAGGGTCGAAGGTGATGGTAGCGTCGTTCGGGTTGTCATTGTTGTTTGGATCGATGGACTTGACAGGTTTCACGCTGATGGTGTAAACCATGTTCTTGTTCATCTCGATGGCGGTAATTCCATCACTGAGGTCTATGACCTTCTCATAGGTCTCGGTTATCTCCTTGCCGTTGGACAGGGTCGTCTTGATGGTGATATTGATGGTGAGCTTCTGGTTGCCGTCGAAAGTCTGCGGCATGACGAAAGCGTTGGTAAGGGCATCAAGGCTCTGTGCGTCTGTCCCAATTGTAATGGGAGAGGTGACAAGTTCCTGCTCGGCGTTTGTCGTAGCACCTGTTGACGGGGTCCAGACATTGCCCGTAGGCTTGCCCCAGGTCTTCTCATCTGCATTCAGGGAAAGGTTGCAGGATCCCTGATTGTAGATGCCGCTGAGTTTTGCGCTGTTGAGGGTCATCTCCCAAGTGGTCGTGGTGTTTGTAGCAGGATCAGTATAGGAGAGGAACGGAGCTTTTACCACGAAGGCCAGCTTGGCAAGGGCGTGGCGGAAGAGGGTAGGTACGCCTTCGTATCCGGAATCAGTCCCGCCTCCTGCGTTATCTGTGATCTCGTTCACGTTCTCGGAGCATTTCACCTTGTCCGCATACATGTAATCGACATTGTCGATTGTGACATTATCGTAGGAGATGTTGTCTTTGGTTATGACAGGAACCGTGCCTGCAGTGTTGCTGGTTCCCTGGAAAGGAGAATAAGAGACGAACTCGATGTATCCGGTCTTGGGCCAGTAGAAGGTGTGGTCCACGGTCTTCCATGCGCCGGAAACCTCGTCGACCTTTTCGTTTACCATGAACTCATCGGTCCCGTTGAACCATGCGTATGTTCCGAAAGGACCATTGGCGTACTTGACGCCTTCAGCCTTGGTCTGGATGCGGTTGGCGACCTCGAAGTTGATTTCTTTCTGCTGTTCGATTGTTTCGACCTTCGAACAAGATGCGAAGATCGCAAGGGCTGCGATGCCCCAAAGTATAGCCTTTTTCATTTTATGTCCTGTATCGATTGCTGTTAGATATCTTTGGGAAGTTCAATCTCGTCATTCGTAATTTCAGCCCAAGGCTCGACGGCAGGATCGAAGTAAATCTTTCCTTCAGGCTTGATGGTGATATGGTAGAGATACTTTGTGTTCGGGTTCCAAGTCGTGATGGTGGGAGCTACTGCGGTGAGTTCCTTGTCAAGAGTGATGGTTTCGACAATGGGATTTGCACCGTCGTAAGTTGTAGTCAATTCATAGACTATATGAATCTGGAGACCTGTCAGGGTCTGCGGCATCACGGATTTGAAAGGAATGAGTTCCACTGCGGGAGTGGTGACGGCATTCCCGTTGGCGGCTGCAACTACAGCAGCAGTGCCCTTGATGACTTTGTCTGCGACAGCATCTCCGGAGGGTGTCCAGGTGATTGCGCCTTGCTTAGTCTCTTTTGCAACGGGAGAACTGGGAGTGAAATTAACCTCAAGGGTTCCTTTGTCTTTTACAGTGACATAGGCCTCGCTTATGGAAGCGCTCCAATTGTATTTGGTATCGGTTTCGCTGGTGGCATCGAACTTCACATCGAAATATACCTGGGAGAGCATGTGGCGGAAGAGGGTGGGAACGCCTTCTCCGTCTGTGGGGTTGTCAAGTTTGTACTCCGTACTATTCTCTGTCTGCTTGTAGGCGGCGTCAGCTACCATGATGTTGTCGTTGACGGCAACGGCAGCGCTGGTAAGATCGAAAGTGACCTGATCCTCAACGATTGTCGCATTGTCGTTCTTTGTACCGGCAATTGAATAGAAGTTGATGTAGCCGGTCTTCGGCCAATAGTAATTCCTTGCGGTGGGAGCCCATTGGTTCGCAACAGTGGTGTTCCAGCCGATAGCCTCTTTAGTCATGAATGACTGAGAGGTGGCACCTTCGGCGGTATAATACCATGCGGATGTCTGGAAGGTGGTGTAGCCTTCGTCAATAAGGGAGGTCTCACCGGCTTTTGTCTGGGCTGTGTATTTAGCCACCTGGAAGGAGATGAGGGTGTCCTGGGATACAGGGTCCACCTTGGTGCAAGCGGCACTGCCTATCATAGCGATAGCGGCCACGAGGAAGAAATGGAATTTTTTCATAATGCGATAATTTGTTATTTATGTTATTTGTTGGTGAACCGGGGCAGGGCCAGCCGCCCCGATTCTTATGGAATTCTATCCTTTAGAATGTTACGGTTCCGGACTGAGCCACCCAGTCAACAACTGCAGGATCGAAGGTTATCTTCTCGGCTACAGGATCAATCTTGACAGTGTAGGTTATATTCTTGTTCATTTCCCAGTCTGCCAGACCAGTAACCTGATTAAGCTGCTTCGAGACAGTGATTGTCTCGGTCGAATATGTCACACCGTCATGTTTTGCGGACACTGTGTATGTGATGTTAAGAACAACTGCATCCAGAAGGGCCTGAGGCATAACTGTCCTGGTGGCAAGAAGGTTATAGTCCGTATGATCGGTGCTTTCGGTTGCAGCGGCATCAAGAGTGAGGGTCGTCGGGGAGAGAAGGGTGAAAGATTCCGTTCCAGTGACGGGAACCCATCCGACATTGGGTTTGCCGGTGTTTGCGTTGGTCCACTGCGCGGTGACAGGAGTAGTTCCAGAGGGTTCAGTGACAGTAAGAGTCAAAATACCTTTGTTCTCAACAGAAGCTAAGGTTGCGCTGTTGATTACTACTTCGTAACTTGTGTTCGTAGTGGGATTTTCGGTTGCGAGCATGACAGTCATTCCAACTTTTGCAAGCTGGTGGCGGAATAGAGTGGGGACTCCGGAAGGAGTGGCTGTCTCTCCTGTAACGGTGATGTCATTTGTGTTCTGTGTTGCGCGGAAAACTGCGTCAGCGACAAGGATGTTATCGGCAGCTGCAATTACTACACCTTCAGTACCGCCATAAATCAATTTCTTGCCAGACTCGGCATCTCCCTCATCGCTTGGGCTCTTTGTTCCTGCGAAAGAGAAGAAATTGATGTATCCCGTCTTGGGCCAATAGTAATCAACTTCAGATTGCCAAACCGTAGGCTGGGTTGTTCCGCTTTCAATCTTAGTCGTGCCATTGTAAGGATAAATGACGACACTATTCATGTAATGCTGGTTCTGTGTACCCGTTGTAGGATAGAACCAGGCATTGGTGGTGAAGGAATAAAGTCCTTCGGAGGTGATGAGGCTGGAGCCTTCAGTGGCTTTTGTCTGAGGAACATAGCTTGCTACCTCGAAGCCGATTTTCTGCTCGGGAGTCTCAACGTCGACTTTGCTGCAGGCTGCGCTCATGGTGAGAGCGGCCACTGCGAAGAGGATGATGTGCTTTTTCATTGTTTTTATATTTTTGTTTTTATTTGCTTGATGTATGTTGCTCTATTCTATTGTGATCATTGATTCCGGAGTGGTTGCCCAAGTCTTCATTTCGGGAACAATCTCTATGAGAGCGGTGCTAGGATCTATCGTTATCGTGTAAGTTATTCTCTTGTTCATGTCCCATGATGATGACGTGGTTCCTATGAAGTCCGAGAGGTTGACCGTGAAATCGATTGTCTCCTCAATGTAGTTATTCGTGCCGTATGTAGTCCGTATCCGTGTAGAGAGACTCATTTGCATATTGGAAGTCTCCTGGGGAAGTACTGTCCTATTGTCAAATCCCTCGATTGTGGCCGCCTCGAGTGTAAGGGCTTGGCCGGAGGTCATCGTCGAGGGTATGTCACTTACCGTTGCCCCCGAAGAGATTGTCCATCCCGTTGTCTCCCAGCTCTGGCAGGAAGGTGTCTGCACGGGTTGGGAATTCGTCAAGGAGAGGTCTCCGACATTGTAGACATTCTTGAGGGTGAAACTGTTGAGCGTTATGCTATAGGTGGTCCCGTCTGTATCTGTGAGCTTGCTTGCCTTTGCCTTGACGCTTATCTGAGCGAGGGCGTGATGGAAAAGTGTGGGTATACCGCCTGTGACACCGTCTTTCAGGTAGGTCGCAGTGTTGTTCCTGTAGCCCCAAGCCTCGTCGGCGAAGAGGATGTTGTCAGTGTTCCCGATTGTCCTTCCAGTCCAGGCGAGGGAGGTCTCCGTGGCTGTGGAAGGCGTTCCGTTGTTATCGTAGTATGATACGAAGTTGATGTAGCTCTCCGAGGAATTGGGCCAGTAGTAGTCAAGGGCGGGAGACCACTCCTGGGCGGTGGCGTTCCAGTTGATGTCCTCCCCGTCTGTCCCGAAGAAATACTGAACCCCGTTTACGCCTGCACCGTAGAGGAATGCCTTGCACTTGAACGAAGTGATGCTCTCGTCGAGGAGACTGTTCTCGGCCTTGGTGTTGACGACATAGCTTCCCACCACAAAGGATACTTTCCTCTGGGGTGAAGAGACATTATCTATCTTGGTGCAGCCGCACAGGATTGCTGCAGCCGAGAGAATGATGATTGCTATGTTGTCTTTGAGAGTCACGTTGTTTATCTTTTTTCTATAATGTTGGAACTGTATCCTCATTTTGTCCGTTAAAGGTTGATTTCCCCTTCTTCCTGTTCCCATTCCCCGACCTCGGGTTGGAATCCGCTTCCGTTCGTTGTGGTGTTACCATTTCCCGGGTCAGGTATCACGAAGGTATCTTCGATGAGCAGCCAGTGGTGCTTAATAGCTTCCTCGGTCTGGAATATCGTGTTCAGGCTAGTCTCGTACTGGACAAGGTTTCCGGCTGTGTCAATGACGTTGAATGTCACCAGCAGGTCACTTTCCACATCCTCGATCTTCCCGAAAGTGTTGAAAACTGCGCAGAGGACATCCTTGTTTTCGCCTCTGATATTTTTGTCCGTGGACTTGACGAGGTCGAAGTATACACCTGTCGTGGGGTCATTCGTCCTTAAGTCCAGTGCGAACTTGTTCGACGGGGACAGGCCCGAGATGATTGCGGTTGCCTGGGAGGCGTATTGCATTCCTTCTACATGGATTTGCAGGTAATATGTGTCAATTATCGTCCTGGCCTCTGTCTCTATGATAACCAATGTGTCGTGCGGCGATATCCTGTAGTTCCTTTCCCTTGCCACTACGAGATGGTCCGGTTCCTCGTTTATCGTTAGCCCAACGAAATTTTGAGCTTTGCTGCCGAGGTATTTTGTCTTGACCGCTTCCGAGATTTTGTCGGTGTAGGCTATTACGGCTTTTTCCTCGCTCTCTGATGTTACCTGGGTCGTCGGAGTGTCGAAATTGTACACTATGAAGTCATAATCCCCGTGGCTTATGTTAAGAGTCCCCGAGAGGACTGCTTCCCCTTCTTCATTTATCTCCTTGCTCGAGAGGAAGCTCTGAGAGAGGAGGCTCCCGGTCTCGGGGTCATAGATGAGCACCCTCATCATGTCCGTGGAGATGGTCGGTATCGGTATGTTCTCGTTGTAGATGTCGCAGGTGACATTCGCCACCGTGGATATGTTCACTTTGACCAGGAGTTTCACCAACTCGTTCGGGTCGAAAAGAGGACGCCTCTCGCAGCTCACCGTCATCATGACGATAAGTCCCGAGAGAACCTTCATGAGGTTCAGAGATATTTTAACCGCTCTCCTCATTATAATAATTACAGCTTACTTCTTTTCCTCTCCTTTTTCGAACCAGTCGTTGGGGACGTTGATGGGAATCGAAAGGCTTATCTTCGCCTTGGTCGGCCCGAAGTACCTTGCGGTTCCGATATTGTATTTGTCCCTGATGAGCTTGTCATATGTGTCCGTCGGCAGGTAGTGCCTGTAGTCAGTCTGGAGGTATCCTGCGCTGAGGCTGAACTCCATGTTGAGTCTTTTTCTCCTTCCCACGGGAATGACGTATCCCACAGTGGCCCCTGCGGACCAATATTCACCCTGGTAGTTGATTTCCTTGTCGAACTGGAAGTCGTACTTGGAACTCATGATGTATGGGCCTGCGAAGAGGCCTCTGAGCTTGTTGGTTGAGTCGACTTCCCAGGGACGGAACCAGTATCTTCCCTCAATTCCTATCTCCCACATCTCGAGGCAGTACTTGTTGCCCGTCTCCCACCAAGGGAATACGTCCTCGGCCATCACTGAGTACCTGGTTCCGATGGGAACCTCGATTTCGAAGTTCAGTACGGTTGCGGCATCGTACAGCAGGTTCGTCTTCAGTTCTGCTATCGTCCTGTAGGTCCTGACATCTTCGTAGTTGAAGATGTTGGTGGGGCGCCACGTCGGTTTGAAGGGACGGTTGTCCACGACGGGGACGGTGTTCTCCTCAAGCCATCCGTAGGGTCCTACCTTGGGAAGCGGGGCCAGGGGAGTCCTTCTCGCTTCGGGGCGGAAGAATATGTTGAATCCCGAGAATCTGAGGAGCGAGAAATATGTTCTGCGAATATTGTACCAACCGGGGATTGTGTTGAGTTTGTGCTCCTTCTCGTCCGGATCCATGTTGGAATCTATGACGGACAGGATATCCCTGCGTGTCTTGGGATCGATTATCTTGTCGTTTACTATGTACTGGCGAAGCTCTGTCCAGGACTCCGCATCGGTGTTGTACTTGACGGTCCATGTAGCATCGGGGTAGTTCTTGGCCAGGTAGGCGCTCATGCTTGCCGCCCTGCGCTTTGTAAGGGCTTCGTTGTATGCATATGGACCCTCGGGGGAGGACTTGGAGACCACCAATACGCTGTCCACTGCCCCTTTCTTCCCGGTGAGGATGCTGTCCAGCCTTGCGACGACCTTGGGGTTGGTCATGTAATTGGTAAGCACCTCTGATCTGTCGAAGGGGAAGAGGATGCGCAGGCGTTCCTGCTCACCGTTGTTCTCCCCTTTGGTGGATTTGTTCACGTCAGGGTTTGCCCATGGAGTCGGGATCTGGACGTTCTGGACGTTCTGGACTGTCTGGACAGTCTTGGTGTTCTGGACTGTCTGTATTGTCTGGACTTGCTGGACAGTCTTGGCTGTCTGGACGTTCTGGACTTGCTGGCGTTGTGTGGCACCGCTGTTATTGGGGGCGGAGTTACTGTAGCTGGTTGACGGGCGGCTATAGTTTGAGGCTACTGCTACCTCGTTTTTGGCTGCGGTGATGTCATTCCCGGCTGTGGCTGTGACGGCTATGGGACGATCATATGTCGTGGGGGCACCCGTGACGCTCACCTGGGAGGCAATCATGACGGGGGATGCGGCCTCCGCCTTTTCCAACTCTTGGGGGAAATAGGCCCTGCGGGTGGAGGGTATGGAAACGGGAACGTTTGATGCACTCTCCTTGGCGGTCAGAACGTTGTTCGTTTTTGCAGTTTGGTTGGGTTGCCCCGTTTGTTCGGGAACCGACTCGGTCGCTTTTCCTTTTTCACTGGGGAAATACACTCTGTTTGGATTCTGTCCCTTTGCAACAGTGCCGGCAAAAACAGCCACCGCCACGGCCATGGCCTTGGCGTAGGGAATGTTTCCAACAAATTTTTTTTCTCCAGATGACATTTTTGTGATGGTTCCAATGATTTTTCGGGTTGCAAAGATAGGGTTTATTATTATATTGTGCAACCGATTTTTTTAAAAAAGCATTAATTGTTTGCTATCGTGCAATCGGGTTGTAAGATTTGGTCCTTAATTGTGGACGAAATAATAATAATAATAAAATTCCGTCCATTTTCGCAAAAGAAGTCATTTTGGCATTATGGGAAACACGTATAAGGGCTCCTTTTTTTAAGCGTTTTATTTTTGAAACGGATAATTGCTTTTATGGAATCGTTTTTTAGATTTCGAAATTATTTTTCTTTTGTCAATTGTTTGGCTAAACTTTTTTTCTGATTTCCAAAAGGGCGAGATGATGCGGGTCGGTGCATGGATGCCTATTTGAACGGCGATAGGATTCCGTGCGGTCATCGTTTGCGTATGTGCATAAATATATTGCAAGAACCTTGCCACAATTTTCGTTTTCCTTCATGTGGCAGCCTCTCTTTATGGTTTCGGCTTCATATTCTGCTTACCTTCCGCACTGACTTTTTCCATACCCTGCTTACCCTCTTCATTATCAGTACCCTCTATCTTTTTCGCTAAAGAATGTATCTTGTCCCCCAGTCCCGCTACATCCCCATCCTGATTTTTTCGATAAAGCCAGACCTGCTACCCATGAGGAGGTCGCCCAAATGAGCTGCATCCCTCCTTCGATGTCCGAATGCTTTTCCTCATAGCGGCCTTTAGCCTCAAGGCCCCTGAAGTATCCCATGACCTGTACCTCAATCTCCTTATCAGCGGAGCATGCGCCCTTCTGTACCGCAGGCTCCCCCGCTTTCTTGTCCATGATACAGATCCTCCGGCGACCATCTTCTATAACTGCACCAGGGATAAGATAGGGTGGGAGTGGCCACAGCACTGCTGCTCGGGGCTATGGGAGTAGAAAATTGTGTGGTACCCCGGGACTTTTACCTTACGATGATTTCTATGCTAAGGACATCTCCCGCATCCTTCGCCGCACAAGTTGCCGGGAAGGAAAGGGAATTTTCGCTTGTTCGCTCCCTCATGGGGCCGCCCTTGAAAACTTCACCGCCGCCCTCGGGGAGATCGGTTCACGCCTGTGAGGTATGAGAAACTATCTCCTTATTCCATATAGGTCTTTTCCCGAGTAAATTTCCTCACTGAGGGACAGGTACACGGAACCTATGGATTAATTTTTGCTATGATATCCGTCATGGGGAAATGTTCCTTCCAGATAGGGAAGGCCCCTCAAGACGGGAATACACCACTATCGTTCACTCACCGCATACACGCCTACATCAAGAAACCAAACACATGAAAAGAATCATCCTTCTTGTCGCACTCCTCTTTGGGCTCAGTCTATCCGGGGCTCTCGCCCAGCAGGCCCTCGGGCCCGGAACCGGGATTGTTTCCCCGGAAATCAATCCCGACCACTCTGTAACCTTCCGGCTTTTCGCCCCGAAGGCCGTGACGGTAAGCATCACCGGGGATT
Organism: uncultured Bacteroidales bacterium; assembly: GCA_905235445.1. GTDB lineage: Bacteria > Bacteroidota > Bacteroidia > Bacteroidales > UBA932 > Cryptobacteroides. The sequence continues at coordinate 9,869 of CAJOLJ010000041.1, read as the reverse complement.
TCATGCCGCCCACTCCCGTGAAATACACCCAGGACGGACGAGAGACGACATACGACGCCCCCGGCGTCCAGCCCATGAAGGAAGGCAGTGACGGAATCTGGACATACACCTCACAGCCACTTGAGGGGGAACTGTATTCCTACTCTTTCATAGTGGACGGACAGAAGAGGATGGACCCATCCAATATCTACCAGATTCGTGACGTGGCCACCTGGACAAATTACTTTCTCGTGAGTGCGAGCAGTGGCGACAGGGGACACCTTTACGGGGTCAACGATACTCCCCACGGCAGCCTTACCCACGTATGGTACGAGAGCCCGACCCTCGGGATGAACCGCCGCATGACGGTCTACACTCCCGCAGGGTATGAGAAGAACACCAAGACCAGATATCCCGTCCTTTACCTCCTTCACGGAAGCGGAGGCGACGAGGACGCTTGGAGCGACCTCGGGAGGACGGTGCAGATAATGGACAACCTCATTGCGGAGGGCAAGGCCGAGCCCATGATAGTGGTGATGCCCAACGGGGTGTTCTTCAACCAGGCCGCACCCGGTGCCGCAGTCAATATGTTCCAGCCCACCATGGCGAACTCCCGTTCCCAGTCCACCGTGGAGATAGAGGAGTCCTTCCCCGATGTAATAGCCTTCGTCGAGAAGACCTACAGAGTGAGGAAAGACCGACTTTCCAGGGCTGTCGCGGGCCTTTCCATGGGAGGAAGGCAGTCAGGCGCCCTCGCACTTCGCTATCCCACCACCTTCGGCTACGTAGGCATGTTCTCCGGGGTGCAGGTCCCGCAGGGCAATGAAGAAGCCCTGGAGGCCCTGTTCGATGCCAAGCCAGGCCTTGTCTGGATAGGTGTTGGCAGTGCCGACGGAGTGAAGGTGAACTCCCTCAAGCTCAAGGATTACTGCGATTCCAAGGGCTACCCGGTTCAGTATTACGAGTCCGACGGAGGCCATATCTGGAGGAACTGGAGATTGTACCTGAGCATATTCGCACAGAAGATTTTCAAGTAACCCCCGTCCGCTGCCCATGATTACAGAATCCACCCTCCAGGCTCTCGTAAGCGAGAAGTACCTTTCCGATCCCCATTACAGGGAATGGCACCTAAGCATAATTGCCCCTCCCCCGGGGACCAAGGTCTACGGACTTCACTCCCCGCAGATGAAGGACCTGGCCCGTACTCTTGTGAAAGAAGGCGAATGGAAGGCCCAGATAGGGGAGTGGAAGAGCCATGTGCCACTTACGGGAGAGGGAGGACTCAGCCTGGAGGAAAGGATGATCTGGGGCCTTGCCATAGACTTTGCCAAGGTCCCGCTCACCGAGAAGATCGCCCTCACCGAAGAATACATCCCCGCCATTGACTCATGGAGCATATGCGACTCTTTCTGCGCCGGGGCCAAGTGGGCCGGGAAAGAGAAGGACAGGGACATGCTGTGGCCGTGGCTTCTGAAGCTTCTTTCCAGCGAGGAGGAGTGGCGCTGCAGGGTGGCGCTTGTCATCATGCTTGACTTCTACCTTGATGAAAAGTATCTGCCGCTCACCCTTGATGCGGTAGTGGAAAGACGGTTTACGGATGACTCCCCGTTCTATATGAGAATGGGGGCGGCATGGCTCCTTTCGCAGGCCCTTGCCAAGGATTACGACAGGACCCTGCCTTATATCGCCTCAGGGGACAGGCTGTCCCCCTGGATACGGAACAAGGCCATCCAGAAGGCCAGGGAGAGTTTCAGGGTGAGCGAGGAGAGGAAAAAGGAACTGCTTTCCTACAAGGTGAAACTATAGCCCAAAGGGCTGGACCCTGCGGGCAATTCGCAGAGATAAAGATATCATTATCCCTCAAGGGCTGCCAGAAGACCTCGGCAGCCTTTGTATATATCCCGGTAGCAGGTCTCGAAGTCCCCAGTGTACCATGGGTCAGCTACGTTCCTTCCGCCTTCGTCGGTGTATTCCATCAGCATGTGCACTTTTCCCATGTCCTCCCCGGGGAGGATCCTTTTCAGGATTCGGCAGTTGCTGTGGTCCATTGCAATGACAAGGTCCGCCCTCCTGAATTCATCTGCCTGGATCCTGTGCGCGTGGTGACCTCCCTCCGGGATGGAGTGATGGCGGAGTACGGCCCTTGCGGGCGGATAGATGGGGTTGCCTTCTTCCTCGTAGGATACCGCAGCGGAAGTGATGGTGTACTCACCGGAGGGGTTCTCCTCCCGGAGGAGTTCTTTCATTATGAACTCGGCCATGGGGCTTCGGCAGATGTTGCCGTGACAAAGGAATATGATGTTCATTGTAGAGGGGGTGGTGAATCAGATCTTGATGCTTTTCCATTTGCCGGAGTGGACATAAGTGCGGCAAAGGAGGTAAATCGAGAGTCCGTACAGGATGTCCGAGCTCCAGGCGATGGCTATGGTGGAGGAGGGGGGAAGGCCCGCCCCTCTCAGGATGCGCCCGATGAGGACGTAGCAGTAGGCGATGTAGATGGCAAGGGCTATTATCTCCAGCTGGAAAGCCTTCCTGGTGGCCCCGGTCCCGATGGTGGCATTCAGATAGGTGTTCCCCAGGATGGAGGTGAAGCACCCTAGTGCCATCACAAGGAGGGCTGCCACCCCGTCCGCCCTGAGGACGGGGTCAGGGGAGTAGATGCCAAGGACTGACTTCGGAAAGAGGGTGTACAGAAGGACAGGCAGGGCGCATACCATGCAGCATAGCCCCAGTACGCGTCTTATCAGGGCCGTAACCTCCTCCTTCCGGCCTTCGCCGATAAGGTTCGAGACCAGGGAGGAACAAGTGGAAGCGAAAGAGTTTATGATGATCCAGATGAGTCCCGACAGGCTTCTTACCGTATTTGCGATTGCAAGTTCATGCTCCCCGAGGTGTTCTATGAAAATGAAGAACAGGAGCCATGTACCCAGGGACAGGACGTTTTCCACCATTGTCCATCCACCGACCTTTATCATCTCCCGTATCTGGGTGAGGTCAAGTTTCGGGACAGAGTCCAGCCCGTACATGCGCCTGTCTGTACGGAGCCACATGTACAGAACAAAGAAACACAGCGACACCCCCTCCGCAATCGTGGATGCGAGTGCGGCTCCCTGTATTCCCATGGCGGGAAGGCCCGCTTTCCCGAATATCAGCAACCAGTCCAGGAGGATATTGGACCCTACCATCACAAGGGAGTTCGCCGTCAGTGCCTCCGTCTGCTTGGTTCCCATGTAGAAAGCCCTGAACATGCAGGTGAGGTTCGCAAAAAACAGGCTGGGCAACCTCCACTTCATGTAACTGCCACAGGCCTCGAATATGGAATCGGAGGATACCATCCCCCTGATGAGAAGAGGCATAAGAGGAATGCACAGGAGGTATACGACTACAGAGAGGACCGCAAGAAGCTCAATGCCAGTCCAGAACACCTTCCCCGTGGGACGCCAGTCCCCGGTGGAGGATGTGGCCTCCCCGTTTCTCCTTCCGATAATTATCTGGGCCCCGAACGAGAATCCCAGCCCTATCATGAAAACCACCATGAAAAGGATCCCTGCGATGGCGGAGGCACCGAGTTCCACTTCCCCGACATGACCGAGGAATGCCGTGTCCACCATTCCGAGGAGCTGCTCCATGAGCATGCTCACGAGAACGGGCCAAACGACCTTCCATATTGAGCGGTATGAGTATCTATCTGTCATGGCGACGGTGGTGGGGGAGCGATTGGGGATCCCTGCAGTGCAAAGGTACGCAAAAGAGCGGACCCGATGAAAAAGGATTTCCCGGTGCATTTTCTCCTATAGGAATTGCCCCGCTTTTTTTGTTTCTTTGTAAGATTGTGACAAGGGGGCTGCTTTCACCCGTGCAAAAAAAAGAATGGCGCAGTGAAGACATTCCCCTGACAGGAAAAGAAACTTAAATTACGCATATTTATGAAATTCCATGAATTCATCTCCTTTGCCGTAGCCTCCGCCCTTGGCATAGTTCCCACCCTTTGGGGCTGCACTTCGACCTCCAAGGTCTCCAACCTCTCAGTAGCCGAGTTCGCGGACGCCCTGTCCGACCCCTCGGTCCAGCTCGTCGATGTCAGGACACCCTCCGAGTACGGAGAGGGACACATCGCCGGTGCCGTCAATATCGATGTCCAGCAGGCGGATTTCAAGGAGAAGGCCCTTGCCGCCCTTGACAGGACAAAGCCGATTGCTGTGTACTGCCGCACGGGACGTCGCAGCGCCGATGCCGCTCTTAAGTTGCAGGACTGCTTCCCTGCCCTCTATAACCTTTCCGGGGGAATAACGGCATGGAAGGATGAGGGCAAGGATGTCCAGGTCCCGCAGTCCTATGAAATCGATGAGTTCACCACTCCCGCAGGGAAGAGCGTAAAGATGCATGCCCTCGTCCATGCCAGCATCTGGATGCAGTACGGAGAGTGCAACATCTATTTCGACCCTGTCACGAAGAACGGGGCAAGAACCATCGACTACACCTCCCTTCCCAAGGCCGACTATATCTTCATAACCCATGAGCACGGGGACCATTTCGACAAGAGCGCGATTTCCGACCTCACCAAGGACGGGACCGTCCTTGTGACCAATGCCCGCTGCGCTGATATGCTGGGTTACGGAAAGGTGATGGCAAACGGGGATAGGATCTCCCTCTCCGATGAAATCAAGGTCGAGGCGGTTCCCGCTTACAACAGGACCGATGGCCGCACCCAGTTCCATCCCAAGGGACGTGACAACGGGTTCGTGGTGAACCTGGACTCTTTCAGGGTGTATGTCGCCGGCGATACCGAGGATATCCCTGAGATGAAGGCGATAAAGGATATCGATGTCGCATTCCTTCCTTGCAACCAGCCCTACACAATGACTCCCGAGCAGCTGGTGGCCGCATCCAAGGTCATTGCCCCCAAGGTGGTATTCCCTTATCACTACTCCAAGACGGACCTCTCCTCCGTTGCCGGGCAGCTTCCCGGCTTGGACGTACGCATCCGTCAGTATCAGTAGGAGGGCTCCGGTCCCTCCCGGACAGCTCCTTTCTCCCTTCTGACATGTCCCCCACGGCACTGTACTGGGCAGTGGTTGCTATCACTTTGGCGGGCTTCCTCCTGGAAGTCCTCCTGGGATGGCTTGACCTGCGCTCCTCCAGGAAGGGTGCCTCTGCTACTGTGCAAAGTCAGTACGAAGTCGATAGGACCGTCCGCCGACAAGCTTACCTTAAGGAGAAGTTCCGCCTGGACACTCTCTCCTCCCTTCTTGTTGCAGCAGTGGTCCTGTCCCTGTTCTGCTCGGGGGCGATAGCCTCCCTGGATGACCTCGTGAGGGGATTTACCCAGAGCCCTGTCCTTGGGACATTGGCCTTTTTCGGGATGCTGTTTGTCCTGTGGATGCTCGTGACGGTTCCGCTATCAGCTTACGAGACCCTCGTCATTGACAGGAAATACTCCCTTGGCAACACCTCGGCCAGGATGTTCTTCTTGGACACCCTGAAGACCCTCCTCCTGGACCTTGCGGTGGGGGTAGTGCTCCTTTGCGGGGGAGAGTGGCTATATGGTCTTGTGGGTAAGAACTTCTGGATACTTCTGTGGGGAGCGTATGCCCTCCTGACAGTGGTCGTGAACGCCCTCTTCCCGAAGCTCATCCTGCCTCTTTTCTTCCATCTGGACCCCCTTCCTGATGGTGAACTCAGAAGGGAGGTGGAGGAGTTCTCATGCAAGGTCGGTTTCAGTCTCGGGGATATATACGTCATGGACGCTTCCAGGAGGTCACCGCTTTCCAACGCATTCATAACAGGACTTGGAAGAAGAAAGAGTGTAGTCCTTTTCGACAACCTGGTAAACAGGCTCCCGCCCCGGATGATCGTCGGGGCCATCTCACATGAGATAGGGCACTGGAAGAGGCATCACCTGTCATCCCGTCTTCTGGAAATGCTCTCGGAGGCGCTCCTTGTATGCCTCCTATTCTCGCTTCTTGTCGGAAGTGATGCTCTAGCAGCGGCGGCCCACTGCCCCGCTCCTTCATTCCGGGTGAATCTCACCGTGTCCTGCGTCCTTCTTTCACCGGTGATATATGTGCTGTCAGTCCTTTCAAACATACTGTCACGCCGGCGGGAAAGGCAGGCTGATGCGTTCGCCAAGGAAAACGGACAGGGCTGGAACCTTTCCCAGGCCTTGAGAAAGATCTTCTACTCATCTTTTGACAATCCTACGCCCCATCCCCTGGTCGTGTTCCTGGAGCATTCCCACCCACCTCTTTACCTGAGGCTCTCTTTCCTGGAGGAAGGACAGGCGCCGCCACAGGAAAGTGTCCCGCCCTTGTCCCAGGGTCCGGAAACCTCTCTTCCGGATGAGGCTGCCTCCCCGCTCCGGCATGAAATGCAAGACCATCAAGAGGAAGAACAATCCCGGGACCTTTGCCCCCTCCAGGACTTGGTCCAGGACCAAAACATAGAACAAACGCAGTGCAATGAAAGCAGTAATACAGAGAGTGAGTGAAGCCTCCGTCACAATTGGCGGACAGGTGAAAAGCAGCATCCACACCGGTCTTCTTGTCCTTCTTGGAGTGGGGCACGATGACAGTGAGGAGGACGTGGAGTATCTGGTCAGGAAGATATGCGCCATGAGGATATTCCCGGACCCGGAAGGGGTTATGAACCTCAGTGTCCAGGATGTCGGTGGAGAGGTCATAGTCGTCAGTCAGTTCACACTCATGGCATCCACAAAGAAAGGGAACCGTCCTTCGTATATTGCGGCCGCGGGACATGAAAAAGCCGTTCCCCTGTACGGGCTTTTCTGCAGGAAGATATCTGAGGCTCTCGGAAAGCAGGTGGGGACGGGAGAATTCGGGGCAGACATGAAGGTTGCCCTCGTCAATGACGGTCCCGTCACAATCTGCATTGACAGCAAAAGTAGATGAACATTTATTTAAAGAATCATTGAAATAATCATGGAAACAGGAATAAAAGGATACTCGACACTGACCGTGACGGAGGACCTTACCGCCTCCTCGGTCGGTAGCGGAACTATGAAGGTCTTCTCGACCCCCTCGATGCTCTCCCTCATTGAAAGGACCTGCTGGAAGAGCATTTTGCCCTATCTGGAACCTGGACAGGGTTCGGTGGGGACCAAGGTGGAACTGGAGCATCTGGCACCCGCCCCGATGGGGTGCGAGGTCAGGTGCGAGACCATTCTCGTGGAAGTGGACAGAAGGCGTCTCGTTTTTGAGGCAAAGGTCCACCTGGGTGAGACTCTTCTGGGAAGATGCACCCACGAGAGGTTCATTGTGAACGAGGACAGGTTCCTTTCCAAGGTATCCGCCGTGAAATGACTTTGACGGAGGGGAAGGGTTCCCCTCTGCCCAAGGGGCCGCAAAGCGGAGAGAGCCGTTCCCTAGGTGTCAAATTGTCAGTGACCCAATCCTGTCACGGTATTTGCAGATGTGAAAGGAGGCATTACTATGTGCCTCCTTATTTCGACAATAGATACTAGGCAATGGCAAACATACACTTAAGCGTAGACAGGGATTCTGTCAACTCCGGGGACTTCTTCACCGTCAACTGGCAGTGCGAGAATCCGGATATGGTGGTACTGAAAGTAAGTGACGGCGTGCCTTCGACAGTGCACCTCTCGGACAGCGGATCCAGGGTCGTTCGGGCCTCCGGCCAGTCAGACAGGATAACCGTCTCAATCATAGCGACCGTGGGCGGAAAGAAGGAGGAAGTCTCCAAGGTCGTCAAAGTATCCCTTCCCAAGGCACATAGGGCCGAGAGGGTGGACTCCGTCCCCCGCAGTGACCCCAAGCCCAGCCAAGGGAGCTTTTCCGGAAGTAAAGAGAGGAAACCACTTTTCGATACTGCCAAATTGAAAGCTGGTTATGAGCGTCGCAAAACCATGCTCAAGGCCACCTGGTCTCTCCTCCCTGCAGATAAGAAAGTCATAGTGGAGGTCCTTGGACTTCTTCTCCTGATTGACATTGTATCTGCATTCGTGCCCCGGGCACTGCCCATAGGGGTCTTGCTTCTGAGTTTTTACCTAATCTACAAGTTACTGCACCGTTCGGGACGGAGATAGCTTCCCTCCCACGGCCAATGTTCTCGCTTGGGACCAGGCCTGACTTCTTTCGGATGGCCTGATAAGTTAGGCTGGATGCCAATGTCGGACACTTGAATAGAGCAATATCTTCCCACTTGCCTCCTTTTACCTGCGGATATCAATGACCCCTACTTGCAAAAGTCTACTGACATGGTTTAATTTGCGAAGTCAGATAGCAGTAATTATATTCACCGTTTTTTGACTTCATTTGTCAGAAGGCCAAATAACAAAGAACTCTTGCTCTATGGGTGACTACATAAATAAAGGGAATGGCCTGTTTCAGGAAAGCCTGAACTCTGAGTATGTCGACAAGACAGGACTTATCGCCTTCATGAACGATCAACTTAATTCCGACAACAGGTTTGTCTGCTGCACGAGGGCACGCCGTTTCGGGAAGACGATGGCTGCAGAGATGCTCTGTGCCTATTATGACAAGTCCTGCGACTCAAGGTCCTTGTTTGAGGGACTTGAGATTGCCTCTGACAATCCAATAAACCCTTATGACAAGGATTGACCGAAGATGCGGGATACCTTTGAGAAGCACCTCAACAAGTACCCGACAATCTACATAGACATGACTGGGTTCGTTTCGAGGAAGAGAATTTACGGAGACAATCTCGTAGAGGCTGTGGAGAAGGAGTTGTCCGCGAGGATCTGAGGGCGGCGTATCCAGACATCGCATTTAGCGGGAATGAACTCTTGGCAAATGTCCTGCTCAAGATATATAATTCCACCAAGGAGAAGTTCTTTCTCATAATGGACGAGTGGGATGCAATCCTGAGGGAAGTTTCCTTCAAAGATGAAGTACAAAGGGAGTGGATTGATTTTCTTCGTTCTCTCTTTAAAGACGAAAAAAAATAATTTTGTATTTGCCGGGGTGTACCTCACCGGCATCCTGCCCGTCATCAAGTACAACACCCAGTCCGCCCTCAACAACTTCAGGGAGTACAATATCATAAGATCAGGTCCTATCGCCAAGTACCTCGGATTCACACAGGATGAGGTGAAATCCCTTTGCCAGAAACACGCCATGGACTTCGAAGCCATGAAAGCGTGGTATGACGGTTACGAAGCCAAGACCTTAGGGCACATTTTCAACCCCAACTCCGTTATGTCCGCAATACAGTTCAGGAGCATGGATTCCTATTGGACAACATCCGGATCCGGGGACGAATTGGTTCCATATCTAAAGGCTGATCTTATCGAGGACATTAAGACTCTCTTGGAGGGAGGAAGCATCCCAGTGAAAACGACAACATCCAACAACAACCTTGATGATACGAAGACAAGGGACAAGATCTTTACTGCCCTAATACATCTGGGATATCTCTCCTATGATGGGAAAAAAGCCCGTATTCCCAACCAGGAACTGATGATGTATTTTTACGATAATATCCAGGATTCCAATGTGGGCGGGTTGACGAACGCTCTATCCATGTCCGAGCACGTACTGAACGGTATCACAGATAACGAGCCGCAAATAGTCGGAGAACTTATAGCCCGGTATCATAACGATGTCTGCGGGGCACAGGAGTACAACAAGGAACAGCTCCTTTATACCACCCTCCGTGAGGCCCTCTACTATGCCCATTCACAGTACATATTCCACAGGGAATATCCTTCCGGCAAGGGCTTTGCAGACCTTGTCCTCATCCCGAGGCCCGGGAACAGGATTCCAGGCATCGTGGTCGAACTGAAATGGGACAAGGATGCCCAGGGTCCCATTGCCCAGATTAAGGAGCGCAACTACACCCAGAAGGTGTTCGAGTATACGAAGGACGTCATTCTCGTGGGAATCAATTACGAC
>CAJOLJ010000040.1 GCA_905235445.1 uncultured Bacteroidales bacterium | reverse complement strand
TAACGTTTACTTAAAACTACAAAAAAGACGACCACATAAAAGACAATCCCTGAACAATAATGGACATACCAGCTCTGGGCGCTCCCCGCTGTGGGGTTCACTCCGCCATCAAACCCACTGGGACCACTTCCCACAGTGCATGCAAATAACATTACCCCTTTTTTTATAACTACAACCTTTATCATTATGCGTAAAACACTCGCAAGAACATTGTCCCTGACCATGGTCTTCGCACTTTCCGCGCTCCTGTCCTGCGGAGGATACCTTTCCTTCGCCCAGGGAGGGAACTGCACGGGAACCGTCGTAGACGAACAGGGAGAGCCAGTGATCGGTGCTTCCGTCCTGATTCAGGGTGCACCGGTATCCACAGGTACCGTGACCGACCTGGACGGAAAGTTCGTCCAGGCAAATGCGAAGGTCGGTGATGTCATTGTCTTCTCCTCCATCGGATATTCCACCGTAGAGGTCAAGTGGAACGGACAGCCCCTCAGCATTGTCCTCACGGACGACAGCACACTTCTGAATGAAGTGGTCGTGACCGGATACGGCGGGACACAGCTCCGCTCCAAGGTCACGAACTCAATTGCGAAAGTGGACGAGAAAGCCCTTGCCGTCGGTACTTTCACCAATGCCGCCTCCGCCCTTTCGGGAGCAGTGTCGGGACTGCGCGTCATACAGACCTCCGGTAACCCTACCTCCGCCCCTACGATAGTACTTCGCGGAGGAACGAACCTCGACGGTTCCGGTTCCCCCCTCGTGATCGTGGACGGACAGCTCCGTGACGACATGGGAGAAATCAACAACGACGACATCGAGTCCATAGACGTCCTCAAGGATGCAGGTGCGACCGCCATCTACGGTGCGCGCGCCTCCAACGGCGTTATCCTCATCACCACGAAGAAAGGACATCCCGGCACCTCGGAAATCCACTTCAAGGCGAAGGCCGGCCTCAACTACGTATACATGCCTTTCGAGTATGCTGACGCAGGGACTTACATCTACTGGATGCGCAAGGCGTACGCTTCCTCCCACTGGGCATCCACTGCCAGCCTGAACAGTGCCTCCGCCTACGGAATCGGCGCTACGACTATCGCTTCCAACACTATCTGGAACATCCTCAAGAAGACCCCGGACAACGCCTACCTCCTGGGCAAGGGCTGGCAGGAGATGACCGATCCCCTTGACCCCAATGTCCAGATAATCTACAAGAACACCAACCCCGCCGACTACAACCTCAACAACCCCGCCCTCAGCCAGGACTACACCGTGTCCCTGTCCGGGGCCAACGACAAGGGCAGCTACTATGCCAGCATCGGCTACAATGACACCGACGGTCTTCCCGTCACGACATACTACAAGAGGCTCACTTTCCTGTTCAACGGGAGCTACAAGATCAACAATTGGCTCACTTCCCGCTCCAATGTGAATTTCGCGAGGACCAAGTATCGCTCCATGTCCGCTACCCAGGGCAGTGAGAGCCAGTACTTCGGACGTATCATGTCCACCCCTCCGACAGTCCGTTATGAGGACGAGGACGGGAATCCGCTCCTCGGAAACTCCACAGGTGATGGAAACCAGAATTTCCAGCCGGAGAAGTTCCTTCGCGACTACGAGAACAGGAAGCTCTCCCTCGGGGAGACCCTCACCGCCGCCATCACCCGTGACCTCACTTTCAACGTGAATGCCACCTGGTACTATGACGAGAACGTGAATGAGTCTTTCAACAAGGACTACTATACGAACCAGGCACAGACGAGCAAGAATACCACTAGAAGCACCTCAGCCTCGTTCAATCGCACATTCAACCAGACATACAACGCCACCCTCCAGTACAAGCACACCTTCGAGCGCAACCACAACCTGGATGCCATGGTGGGTGCGGAGTTCTACAGCAGGTCCTACAAGGGCTTCTCGGCATCGGGCCAGGGAGCTCCCACGGATGACTTCCAGGACCTTGGCCTCACATCCACGGATGAGAACAAGCGAAGCATCGACTCCTCCCACAGCGAGTACCGCATCCTGTCCTACTTCGGGCGCGTCAACTATGATTTCGCAGGGAAGTACCTCGCAGCCTTCACATTCCGCGAGGACGGTTACTCAGCACTGCTTGACAACCGCTGGGGCTTCTTCCCGGGAGTTTCCCTCGGTTGGGTCTTCGGAAACGAGGATTTCGTGAGGAACACCCTCCCCGTCCTCTCCTTCGGAAAGCTCCGCGCCTCGTACGGAGTGAACGGAAACGCCTCCGGCATCGGTGCATACACCCTGCAGGGAGCATACTCCTCCCAGACCCCCTATGACGGCAACACCGGCTTCCTCATCGGAACCCTGCCTAACCCGTCCCTCAGATGGGAGAAGACCACCACCTTCGAGGTCGGTGCCGACGTCTCCTTCTTCGAGAACAGGCTCAATGCCAACCTTACTTTCTACAACCGTCTGACCGACGACAAGTACGCAGCCCTGTCCCTGCCCTCCACGACCGGTTTCTCATCGGTGACCAACAATAACGGTCAGTTCCGCAACCGCGGCCTCGAACTCGAGCTCTCCGGCAAGATCCTCCAGAACAAGGACTTCAAGTGGGTGGCCTCCGCGAACATAGCGTACAACCGCAACAAGATCATCAAGCTTCCCGACAACGAACTGCCTCGCAACCGCCAGGGTGGATACGAGTTCTACACAGGCGAGAACCTGACTGCCACCGAATGGTATGGCGGCTACCAGGAAGGCCAGGAGCCGGGCATCGTCTACGGATACAAGGTAGTCAAGATGGCACGTTCCGAAAGTGACTTCCCCGCCGGTTACTATGTCACCAGCGGCCACTGGAACGGAAAGTACCAGTACAGCCCCGAGATGTGGGAGAAAGGTATCGCCAACGGGACCATCAACCCCAACAACGCCATCCTCCTCGCCCCCGGAGACTTCATCTATGAGGATATCAACGGCGACGGGATCATCGACAGCCACGACCAGGTCGTGCTCGGAAACACCATCCCCCACTGGACCGGCGGTATGAACACCACCCTCACCTGGAAGAACCTCTCCTTCTACGCCCGCTTCGACTACGCCCTCGGATTCTATATCCAGGACAACAGCCAGGCCAACGGTATGACATGGATGCTCGGATGTATGCAGGGAACCTACAACATGCCTACCCTCGTGACCGAGACCTACACTCCCGAGAATCCCAACGCCAAGTTCCCCCGCTACGTCTGGGCAGACCAGCTTGGAGCAGCCAACTACTACAGGTACAGCGACTTCTGGACCTACAGGGGTGACTATCTCGCCATCCGTGAGCTCTCACTGACCTACTCATTCCCCAAGACCTTGCTCAACAAGGTCAACATCAAGGGCCTGAGCGTGTCCCTGACCGGCCAGAACCTCGGCTACCTCACCGCCGCCAAGTACATCTCCAGCCCTGAGCGCGGAGGTCTTCCCGGCAACGGCTACGCCCTGCCTCGCACCTACCTCCTCAGCTTCGACCTCTCTTTCTAACGACTGAAGAAAAGAATTGATATGAAAAGATATAATTCCATCCTCTATATGTGTGCGGCGACCCTCTTTGCCGCCCTGTCATGCGCTTCCTGCGGAGACCTGCTTGACCTGGGTCCCATCGACTACTACGGAAGCGAGTCCTACTGGAAGACGGAAGCCAACTTCGATTCCTACATCGACGGCTTGCACAAGAACATGCGCGACCAGTCATGGACGCACACCATCGTGATTGGTGAGATGCGCGGCGGAGCCTACCGTACCGGAACAGGGAGCGACGGCTCCTCGCTGGACTACCAGGAGATCATCGACCAGAACTTCGACAACGACCATACCGGCCTCTCCTCCTTCGGTAACTACTACGGCAGGATCACCAACGTCAACCTGTTCATAGCCCGCCTCGAGGCTTCAGATGTCGTGTCCGCCGCCAAGAAGGAGACTTACCTGGGAATCGCCTACGGCCTTAGGGCATTCTATTACTTCGACCTGTACAGGACCTACGGGAATGTCCCCCTGAGGCTGGACGTCGCGGTTATCGACGGTGAGCTCGATCCCGTCAATCTCTACATGGGACGCAACCCCGCATCCGAGGTCCTCGCCCAGATCAAGAGCGACCTCAAGTCATCCCTCGACCACTTCGGGGCCACGAACAATTTCCCTTACGGGAAGAGCTACTGGTCCAAGGCTGCCACCGAGGCCCTTGCCGCCGAGGTCTACCTGTGGAGCGCCAAAGTCTCCGTACTTGACCAGAAGGCCGGGGGCGCCTCCGACATCGCCCAGGCCAAGACATACCTGAAGAACCTCGAGAGCAATTACGGACTTGCCCTTCAGAACGACTTCTCCTCAATATTCTCCACCAAGAAGAACGGTGAGGTCATCTTCTCCATCCACTTCGGTGAGGGCGAGGCCACCAATGCCCTTTCCAACTACACCTACATGTCCGACGGACGAGGCGAGACCATGAACCGCCAGCTCAAGGAGGACGGCACCATCTTCGGTGACGAGCTCAAACTGAACACCGCCGGCATCCAGAGGTGCCAGTACCTGGACAACATGTTCCTCTCCTATGACAGGGAGGATTCCCGCAGGGATGCCACCTTCATCGCTTCCTACGACAAGACCGTCTTCGAGAACACCGGTGTGATGCAGATTTTCGGCACGAACGTCAGGAAGAACATCGGTTACCAGAACGCTGCCGGAGTGCACCAGTTCGAGGGCGATTTCATCTACTACCGCCTTGCGTGGGTTTACCTCTCCCTTGCGGAGGTCGCCAACTACGAGGGCAACGGCACCGACGTCGCCAAGTACATCAATCTCGTCCGCAAGCGTGCATACGGTGCGAATTGGACTCCTGATTACGAGTACACCGCCGGTTCATTCACCCAGAATGAGCTCGCAATCCTCGCCGAGAAGGACAAGGAACTCATCCAGGAGGGCCAGAGGTGGTTCGATGTATGCCGCATGACCCTTACCAAGGACGGCAAGCACCTTGTCTTCTGCCCCGAGGGGAATCCCGCCAATGACGGAACCTCCGTCCTGAAGGAGAGCGAGGCCTACAAGGTCCTGTGGCCTCTTGACAAGACCATCCTCGGAAACGATCCTGAACTGACCCAGACCCAGGGTTACTAGTGAAAAGAGGGGACCATAGGTCCACTTGACATGGCAGGGGGAGCCCAGTGGTTCCTCCTGCCTTTTTGAAAGGAGGCTCCAGGAAGCCTTTGCAGGCATGAAATATGCAGCCTTCCCCAAAGGGGCGTCACTTCCCCTTTTCGCCCACATACCAAACACAGAATATGAAAAGAATCCTTTCAGTACTGGTCCTGCTTCTCTCCCTTGGGACCCTGTGCTTCTCCCAGAACCATAAAATAAGGGTCTCCTGCATCGGGGACAGCATAACCTGGGGGATGACCCTCAGTGACAGGGAAAACGAGGCCTATCCGTTCCAGCTCCAGAAGATGCTCGGGGACGGGTATGAAGTCGGCAATTTCGGGAGGAACGGTGCAACCCTCCTCCGTCATGGCCACCGCCCGTACATGGACCAGGAGGAGTTCGCCGCAGCGATGCTCTTCCCCGCCGATATCATTGTCATACACCTCGGGGTCAACGACACGGACCCCCGCAACTGGCCCAACTACAGGGATGAGTTCGTCGGGGACTATCTTACCCTCATTGATACCCTGAAGACGGTAAGTCCTTCGGCAAGGGTGATAATCGCGCTCATGACCCCCATCGCCGACCGCCATCCCCGCTTCAACTCCGGGACCAAGGAGTGGCACACCGAGATACAGGAGGCCATAGGGGTCGTGGCGGAACTATCGGGTGCGGAACTCATTGATTTCCATACGCCGCTTTATCCCTACCCCCAGCACATCCCGGACGCAGTGCATCCTGACGCCTTCGGGGCTTCGCTGCTCGCAAAGACAGTATACTCCCAGATAACGGGTGACTATGGAGGATTGTCCCTGTCAGAGCTGTATACCGACAACATGGTCCTCCAGAGGAACGTCCCCCTCGATATCCACGGCATAGCCGATGCAGGTGAGAAGGTGACGGTGACACTGGGAAAGGAGAAGGTCAGTGCAGTCACTCCTGCGAGCGGCCACTGGAAGGTGGTCCTCCCCCCGAGGAAGGAGGCCACGGGCCTCAGGCTTACGGTTTCCACCAAGAACAGGAAACTCTCCTTCAGCAATGTCGCTGTGGGGGAAGTGTGGCTATGCTCGGGACAGTCCAACATGGAGTTCATGATGTGCCAGACCAAGGAAGGCCCCTTGGACATACCGCTTAGCGCGGATGCGGACCTTCGCCTCTATGACATGAAATGCCGCTGGAGGACGGACGATGTGGCCTGGCCCCTATCGGCCCTGGACAGCCTTAATAACCTGGATTATTTCAAACCCGCAAAGTGGGAAGTGGCTTCCCCGGAAAACGTGAAGATGTTCTCCGCTGTGGGGTATTATTTCGGGAAAACGCTCAGGGACTCCCTCAGAGTTCCCGTCGGGCTCATCTGCAACGCCGTCGGCGGTGCCACCACGGAGTCATGGGTGGACAGGAACACCCTGGAGACCCGCTTCCCGCTGATCCTCAGGGACTGGCTTAACAATGATTTCATACAGGACTGGGCACGTGGAAGGGCAGCGAAGAACATTTCAAACCGTACTGACAAGGTTGACCGCCATCCCTATCAGCCTTGCTACCTCTTCGAGGCGGGGATACTCCCCCTCGACCGCTACACCATCAAGGGCGTAGCCTGGTACCAGGGAGAATCCAATGCCCACAACAAGAGCGCCCACTCGGCCCTGTTCACGATGCTCGTGGACAGCTGGAGGGAATATTTCGGGAAGGAGGACATGCCCTTCTACTACGTGCAGCTTTCCAGCCTGGGCCGTCCCTCCTGGCCATGGTTCAGGGATAGCCAGAGGCTCCTGCTTGGGCAGAGAAGTGCCCTTGGCATGGTCGTCAGTTCGGACATCGGCGACCTCGTCGACGTGCATTTCACCGAAAAGAAACCCGTCGGGAGAAGACTTGCCCAGTGGGCACTGTCCAGGGACTACGGCTTCAGCAATGTAACCCCGAGCGGTCCGCTCGTCAGGGAGGCCAGGGCCGAGGGGAACAGGGTCGTCGTGAGCTTCGATTACGCCGAGGGACTTCATCCCGGGGTCCTGCCGGACGGCGAGTCCGACCCCTCGGTGAGGGAGATAACGGGCTTCGAGGTGGCAAGCCATGAGGGATGCTTCTTCCCGGCAAAGGCCGAGGTCCGTGGAAACGAGATAGTGCTCTCATGTCCGGACGTACCCTCCCCCACCCTCGTCCGGTATGCTTGGGAGCCCTATACAAGGGCCAACCTCTATAACGGTGCCCTCCTTCCGGCCTCCACCTTCAGGGTCGAGGTGAGGTAGGCCCCCTGTGCGGGAGGAATCCACTAGCCGTCCGCCCCGGGAGGGTGGGCGGCTTCCTGTTTGCAAATAGGGTCATGTATCGGGAAGAAGGTGGCCAACTTCTGTCCGTTTTTGTATCTTTGCCCCTGTTTTTGGTAAAACATCCCCACTATGCGTACAAATAGTCTTTTCCATCATACTGCCTTTGCATCAGCCGTCACTTCTGCGGCCTGCTCGGCCCTGCTTCTTTTCCTCGCATCCTGCAGTGGACCCTCCTACAGGACAATTGACCCTTCCGCCCTCCAGGCGTCACTAAGTGACGCTGCCACCTCTGTCCTTCTTGTGGACCTGAGGGCCCCTTCGGAAGCGGCAGCGGGACAGATCCCCTACTCCAACAACATACCATACAGCGTGCCGTCATTCGTGGACAGCGTGAAGGCCCTCTGCCCTGACCTGGCTACCACAGTGGTCCTTTACGGAAACGGGGAAGAGGAAGCGGGCGCAAAGGCCCTTCTCGGTGCCGGATACAAGGATGTCGGGGTTCTTTCAGCGGGGTTTGCAGGATGGAAGGAAGCGGGACTCACGGTATGTGACGATGTGCAGTACATTGTCTTCGACGGGGACAACGCCCCCGCTTTCAGGTGCGAACTCTATGACCCTGCGGCAAAGTATGCTGAAGGGTACAGCGGAACGGCCCCCAGTGACGGGGCAGGAATCTTCGACCTCTGTGAGCAGAGGGGCAAGGTCGTCATGCTGCAGTTCACAGCCTCCTGGTGCTCGGTGTGCAGGAAAGAAATGCCCCACATAGAGTCCGAGATAAACGCCCGCTTCGGGGGGAGGGATGATTTTGTCCTCATCGGCATAGACAGGGACGAACCCTGGGAGAAGATGGAAGCATTCCGGAGCTCCACTGGGATAACCTATCCCCTGGCCTTCGATCCCGAGTCCAGGATATACGACCTCTATGCCCTTCACGGGAGCGGCATTACGAGGAACGTCCTCATTGGCAAGGACGGGAGGATTGCCTTCCGAACCAGGCTATTCGACCCCCAGCAGTTCTCGGCCCTTGTGGAGGCAATAGGAAGGGAGCTGCAAAAATAGCCATCCCAATCTTCAAGAACCCATCAATCTTTATTTTTCAGCATATGACACCGCTTTCAGTAATCATCACAGTCGTTGCATATTTCCTGGTAATGTTCCTGGTCTCCTGGATTTCATCGAAGGGGGCGGACAACAATTCCTTTTTCACCGGGGCCCGGAAATCCAAGTGGTGGGTCGTGGCATTCGCGATGATCGGCTCCGCCATGTCGGGAGTCACCTTCGTCTCGGTCCCGGGGATGGTAGGGGTCAGCGGGTTCGGCTACATGCAGATGGTCCTGGGGTTCATAGTGGGATACATTGTCATAGCCTATGTCCTGGTCCCGCTTTTCTACAGGATGAACGTGATATCCATCTACCAGTACCTGGAGAGGCGTTTCGGCATATCCTCCTACAAGACAGGGGCCTGGTTCTTCTTCATTTCCAAGATGCTAGGGGCTTCGGTAAGGCTCTTCCTTGTCATCCTGACCCTCCAGCTGCTGGTGTTCGACCCCCTGCACCTTCCTTTCATCCTGAACGTGGTGATATCGGTTGGCATCGTCCTTCTGTACACTTTCAGGGGCGGGGTGAAATCAGTCATAATGATAGATACACTGAAGACACTGTGCATGATAGTGGCCGTGGTGCTGTCGATAGTTTTCATAGCGAAGAACCTGGGTCTGGACCTGGGAGGCATCCTCGCCACCGTCACCGGAAGCGGGGACATGTCCCGGCTCTTCTATTTCGATGACGTAAACCATCCGCAGTATTTCTTCAAGCAGTTTCTCGGAGGCCTCTTCACCGTCATTGCGATGACTGGCCTTGACCAGGACATGATGCAGAGGACACTCAGCTGCAAGGACTACAGGGATTCCCAGAAAAACATGGTGACAAGCATTTTGATGCAGACCGTGGTGATCGCCCTGTTCCTCAGCCTCGGAGTCCTGCTGTACACCTTCGCCCAGGCAAACGGCATCCCCCAAAGGGGAGACGAGCTCTTCCCTGCCGTGGCCACGAGTGGACTTCTTCCCGCAGTGGTGGGCGTGCTCTTCATCCTGGGGCTCGTTTCCAGCGCCTATGGTGCCGGCTGCTCAGCCCTGACTTCCCTCACCACCTCCTTCACGGTGGACATTCTCGGCACCGAGGGCAAGAGCGAGGAAAAAATAACCAAGACCAGGAAGATCGTGCACATCTGCATGGCCGTCGTGATGGTGGCGGTAATATATATTTTCAACCTGCTCAATAACACCAGCGCCATAGATGCGGTGTACAAACTGGCCAGCTACACCTACGGCCCGATCCTGGGCATGTTCGCCTTCGGCATCGCCTGCAAGAAGAAGGTCCATGACAAGTGGGTTCCCGTCGTAGCGGTGATAGCCCCCGTTCTGTGCCTTATTCTCCAGACCCACTCCGAGCAGTGGTTCGGAGGGTACAAATTCAGCTACGAGCTCCTGCTCCTGAATGCCCTCTTCACTGTCATCGGGCTTTGCTGCCTCATAAAGAAAGATGACGGAAAGGCTGAGGGGAAGAAGCAGGAATAATAGTTTACTCCCTCCCTTGAGCTCGTCTCAGGCCGGATCAAATACAATACAGGGAGGGGCGGGCCGAAAGGCTCACCCCTCCTTCACATGTGCAAGTATTGGCTAATGCATCTCTACAGGACTATCTTCATAGCCAATGAATCCTGTCCAATGTTCTTGGGAAGCGTAACCGTGACCTTGCCGTCCTTGACAGTGGTGGGAAGGGCCTTACCCGTGGAGAGAAGGACCACCTTGCCGGAGGGGATGTTACCCTCCCAGGTAATCTGGGCGGGAAGGGTCTCGCCCTCGGGGAGGGCATAGATGGCGTACAGAGTCTTGTGGTCCTTGGAGGAAGTGAACCAAAGGTTTCCCTGATTGTAGTTGGGGGTGATCCTGGTGCCGTATATCGCCTCCCCGTTTACGCGGAGCCAGTCCCCTATCTGACGAAGGATATCCACCTCCCTCTGCTCGACGATTCCGCTGGCGGTAGGGCCTACACCCAGCACCAGGCATCCTCCCTTGGCCGTAATCTCGGCAAGGGTGTTCACGACACGCCGTGCACTCTTGTACTTGGCGTAGGGAACCCAGCCCCAGTCATTGCTCAGCGTCAGGCAGCTCTCCCAGGGATGGTCAATCTGCTGTGCGGGAACCATCCTCTCGGGGGTCTGGTAGTTCTCGTTCTTTCCCTTTATGGTACGGTCCACGCTGATGAGCCCGGGGCTTACCTTGCGGGCCTTCTCGAGGACTGAGTCCAGGCCAACCTGCTCCCCTGCGATCCAGCCTCCGTCAAGCCACAGGATGTCAATCTTGCCGTAGTCCCCGCCGGTAATCTCGCCGAGCTGGTTCTGGGTGAAAGTCACGTAGTTCTCCCACCAGTCGGGATGCTGCTTCACCTTGTAGTTGGGCATGCGGTTGGGTGTGGCGTAATAGGGGTTCCAGAACCACTCGCAGTGCCAGTCGGGCTTGGAGAAGTATGCCCCTACCATGAAATCCTGCTCCCTGAAAGCATCGAAGACGTGTTTTGCCACGTCCCGCTTGGGATTGCGGGCGAAAGGTCCCTTCGCGATGGAGAAATCCGTGTACTTGGAATCGAACATGCAGAATCCGTCATGGTGCTTGGTGGTGAAGATGACATACTTCATCCCGGCGTCCTTGGCTGCCTGGGCCCACTGTCCCGGGTCGAAATCGACCGGGTTGAAGACCTTGCTCAGGTCCCAGTACCATTTCTTGTACTCCTCGTAGGTACTGCCATTGGGACGGGTGATCCAGTCCTCGTTGCAGATGCTCCAGGACTCCACTATCCCCGGGACTGCGTACAACCCCCAGTGGATGAGGGCCCCGAACTTGAGGTCCTGCCAGCTGTCCAGCTTGGAGAGGACCTGGGGGTCGGTTGGCCACTCGTATCCGTCGGACTGGGCGTGGACGTAGCTGTTTTCCTCCTGGGCGAAGGCCGAGGTGCACAGAAGGAGGGAAGCCCCTGCGCCGAGGGCCAGGGTAGTCAAAAGTCTTTTGATGTTCATTGTCTTATGCGGTTGTTTATGTTTTTTCGATGGAACGGGGCCGCCCCCGACAGGAGGATGATAGTCGTAAAAAGTCGGGCATCCCCCTAAGGACAAAGTTACTGTTTTCACTCAAAATAATGAAGCGGGAAAAGCCTATTTTGTTATCTTTGCACTCCCCTTCACTCATTCCATACCCTACAAAAACAAGATCGGAAAAATGTACCTACCCAAGGACCCTGCGATGCTTTGCAGCCTCATAAACCTGAAACTGAGGGACGAATACGACTCCCTGGACGAGCTATGCTATGAGATGGAGATAGACAAGATGGTCCTGCTTGAGGACCTACGGAAGGCAGGATACATCTACGACGCGGATAGGAATCACTTTAGATAGCCGGCCCTCTCCCCCACTGTTTGGAGGCTCCCGTCACATTGTCGGGGCTTACCTACAGAAGGAAGGGAAGCAGGCCTTCCACAGAGTCAAGTTTCAGGAGCCTGGGATGGTCAAATTCCTCGACCACCTCGTGCTGCCATGTCACATGGAAGGGAACGTACGCTCCCCAGCCGCCTATTTCCAGGACGGGGATAATGTCGGAGCGGAAGGAGTTCCCGACCATCAGCAGTTCCCCCGGCATGATGGCGCTGCGGGTGAGGATCCCCCTGTAAGTCCCCCTGTCCTTGTTGGATACGATGAGGGTCCCGTCGAAGTATTTCCCCAGGCCGGAGCGCCGTATCTTGTTTTCCTGGTCCAGAAGGTCTCCTTTCGTCAGAAGCACGAGGTTATACTTCCCGCTGCCGCGAAGGGAGAGGAGCGTCCTCTCGACCCCGGGGAGAGGATGGGCTGGATTGTGGAGGATATTCCTTACGGCACCGAGGGTTTTCGAGATGGCATCCGCCCCTACTTTTCCACCGGACACCTTTATCGCCGTTTCCACAAGCGATAGCCCGAAAGCCTTGGCCCCGTAGCCAAGGTCCTCCATATTGGCTGACTCCACCTTGAAGAGCTCGGCGGACAGTTCCTCCGGGGTCCCGTACTGCGACAGGGCCTCGGCCCAGATCCTTTCGGCTTCCTTGAAAAGGGGCTCACTGGCCCAGAGTGTGTCGTCGGCGTCAAAGGCTATTACCTTTATTCTCTCAAGTTCCTTGTCCATGCTCAGTGCGGCTGTGTGGGGGTGTATCGGCGGTAATGATGAGGGGATAATTCCCCATGGGACGACTTTCGTCCGGGCAGCAAATTTAAGAACTTCGGATTACTTACGAAAGTCCACTGCCGCCCCCTGGGGCATGTTCCCTGCCATGTGCCCTACGCTATTCACAGTGAAAAAAGGGCGGTTCGCTGAAAATATTGCCCCTTAAAGATATCAAATAGTACATTTGCAGTGTTTTGGGCAGGAAATCCAGGGGCCTGTACCCCATGGAGCTGCCACTTAGCTTTATTGGACCAACAAGGATAAACAATGAAATCTTCTTTTAAGATGTCCCAATCCTCCCCCGCAACCGGGGTCCTTACGATATTCACGGTCTGGATCGCCCTCTCCGTAGGGCTGTCCTCGTTCCATGCATGTTCCGGCAGGGAGAACTGGGATCCAATGAATCCCTTCGGGGAGGGTACGCAGACTTCCCTCGAAGGCATTGACGACACCGAGGCGGAGAACTTCGACGTCGACAACGCCGATGACATCGTGGAAAATGTCTCTTTCGTCAGGACGGTGAAAGTGACCTTCAATGAGGGAGGGACAGCCTCCATAGAAGGCGGTGCCGGACTGGAAGTGAGCATCTCGGGTAACGGCGTCACACTCACAAATCCCAAATCCGAATTCATAAAATACGTTCTTACGGGAAGTGCCTCGGATGGTTTCTTCAAACTGTACAGCCCCTCCAAGCAGGCCGTTTACCTAAGTTCGCTTTCCCTTACAAACCCTTCAGGTTCCGCCATAAATTCCCAGTCCCACAAGAGACTGTACGTAGTGCTTGAGGGAGAGAACACCCTCGGGGATGGGGAGGTTGACTCAGAGGGCGACTACCCTTCCGAAACCGAGGATGAGGATATGAAGGCGGTCCTTTTCGCTGAGGGAAAGATAATCCTGAGCGGAAACGGAACCCTCCGTGTAAACGCCCTCGGGAAGGCCGGGATAACCAGCGATGACTATGTGCGTTTCAGGGACGGGGTGAAAGTGGACATCTCCACAAAGTTCGGTCACGGTGTCAGGGGCAAGGACGCCATAATAGTGAGCGGAGGGGAGCTGAACCTCAGTGTCGCTGCCAATGGCAAGAAGGGCTTCTCCTCAGATACGCTAGTATATGTGGGCGGCGGGAAGACCGTAATCACGATGACGGGATCCGCAGGCCTTATCGATGACGAAGTCAACGGCGTAGCCGGGATCAAGGCCGACAGGCGCTTCGAGATGGTCGCAGGTTCCCTTGACATCACCTGCACCGGTACCGGTGCCAAGGGCATATCCGGGGACAATGTGGCCTACATCAAGGGCGGGGAGATTTCCGCGGTGTGCAAGGGAGCAAACTACGGTTCATCCTCATCCCAGGGCGGTTTCGGCCCGGGGGGCGGAGGTGGATTCGGTCCCGGCGGTGGCGGATTCGGAGGAGGCGGATTCGGCGGGAACGGCTCGTCTTCTTCCGATGACGGGAGCTTCTCCTCCAAGGCCATCAAGTTCGACGGCAACATGTACATAAGCGGAGGCAGGGTCTACGCCAAGGCTGCCTACCACGAGGGCATAGAGGCCAAGGGGACACTTGTCATATCCGGCGGGGAGGTCTTTTCCGAGTCATCGGACGACGCCATAAACTGCGGCCTTGACATGCATATCACAGGTGGGGTCATAGTGGCCCATTCCACGGGGAACGACGGCCTTGACGCCAACAACAACGTCATCATTGACGGAGGACTTGTTCTCGCAGTAGGGACAGGCTCCCCCGAGACTTCCATCGACGCCAACACGGAAGGAGGCTACAAGGCCTATTTCAACAAGGGAACCATAATCGGGGTAGGAAGCGGCACCTCCGGCATGACTTCCTCACTTGCAGGTTTCTCCACGACACCGACGGCATCGACTACATATAGCGTAATGAATGGATCCACTCCCCTCATCCAGTTCTCGCTCCCTGCCCTTTCCTCCTCAGGCGGCATGGGCGGTGGAATGGGATCGGGCTCGCTGAGCATGTTCGTAGTCTCGGACAAGTTAACATCCGGGACCACCTACACCCTCGTGAAAGGAGGGACAATCAGCGGGGGAAGCTCCCATTTCGACATGATATACGACCCCTGCGGCACTGTCAGCGGAGGGACGCAGAGCGATGTGAAGGCCAGTAAATAATGTTCTTGGTTAGTTGTAGTTTACTGCATCCTTTCCTTATGCCCGCTTGTACCTGAGAAAGGATGAGACCTTCACCTACGGGAGGGGGATGCGACGGGATGTCGTGTCCCCTTTCTTTGACGGAACCCCGGGAATGCCTTGGATGAAGGACATTCCCGGGGTTGTTTTCCCTTTCCGGCAGGGCGCGCTGCCCAGGGGTGGACGTGCGGGGCTAGACGATGGAATCCAGGCTGGGCACGAAGTTCATCTGGATCATCTCGGCGAAGATTCCTGCCGCCTCCTTCTCGTTGTATCCGAGGTTATCCCCTATCATGAAGATGAACTTGATCTCCTCGTCGGAAATCTCCTTGTCGCTCAGCACGAGAGCTATCATGTACTTGAACATGGCCTCCCTCATGGAAGGGTCAATGTCGAGGATGGCCTTGACCGAGCGGTTGAAGATGTCGGAGACATCATGCTGGGATATGTCGTCCAGATAGGCTTTCGGGAATATCGTAAGACCGGACAGGTGCTGGATAATCATCTCGTATTCCTCCTTGCTGACAGTCTTGTCAGCGGTGGCCACGATGATGCCGGCCGAGGCGATGAACATTGACATGTAGCTGTCTATGTCGGAGCTTCCGACCTTGAAGAGGATGGATATGAGCTGGTCCATGCCTTTGTCAAGGGCCTTCTGCGTGGTGGCTGTGGAGAACAGGTGCAGGGCCTCGACCCTGATGGGATTCACCGGATGGGTGGAGCGGCTCGTCCCCTTGTCATTAAGGAAATAGTCGAGGCGACGGGAATTGTCCTTCAGGAGGGCGTCCATGCTGACATTCATCTTCCCGAGGTCCAGTCCGCTGGCCATCTTGAAGAATGCGGTGACGCAAACCCCCAGGTCCTTGGTGGCAAGGTAGCCGTAGCGGTCGGCAACAAGTTCCGCGAGCTGGTCATGGAGACGGATCTTGTACTGGAGCGTGACGGGAGGAACCGAGTTCTCAGGAGGGAAAATGAAATAGATGAGCCTCGTCAGCTTGGAGTCACGGTTGATGATGTGACCGAGTTCATGCCCCACGACAAAACGGAGCTCGTCACGGGTCATCAGGTCCACAAGCGAGGAATTGAGGTTGACGATATGGGCTTCCCCCTCCTTGGTCGCGGCGATGCTGTAGGCGTTCACAGTGGAGTCGCCTGTGATGTAGAAGTCTACGGGTTCAGTGAAGGAGAGCTCCTTCTTCACGCCCTCGCAAAGGTCCCAGAGTTCGGGAAGGAGGTCCTTGGCAATCTTGAGGGAATTGCCCTCCATGTTGCTTCGCAGGTATGCGGAATCCGTATCGGTGGAGCACAGTTTGAGGATATTCTCCACTACCCCGCCCTGGAGGGCCTGGTAAATCTGTGCGCTGAGCTGTTTCTCTAGCTGTAGGTCTGGATTTAACTTTCTCATGGAAGAATAGAGTTTATGTTAAGTATGTACTTGTGTTGCAGTGTAGTATGTCCAATGGAGAGGGCTACTTGGAGGAGGAGAACTTCTCCACTATGAAGTCCTTTGTCAGTGCGGCCGGGACCGATACGTCCTCGCCGTAGCAATGCGTGAACCCGGTGAGGGAATTGTACTGGACGGAGCGGAGGATCTCGGTGTATTTCATGGAATCCTCCTTCAGGGTCCAGTCCTCGTTCATTCCCTGGACTATCATGACGGGACCCTTGTAGGGAGAGGTCAGTGAGAGGACATCCATCTGCTGGGCGGAGAGAAGATATTCCCTTCCCAAGTGGGACCCTCCCCAGAACTCTATGTACGGAGGGATGTCGGAAGGGTCGAAGCGGCTTCCGAACATGTCCCCCCGAAGTCCCATCGTGTGGATGCAGGCTGCAGGGGAAAGAAGGACGAGGCAGCGCACCGCATCCCCCAGTTCACCGCCGAGGACTCCCCCGATGAGCCCTCCCTGGGAATGTCCCACTATCGCAATCCTCTCCGTATCTACCCAAGGGAGAGAGGATACATAGGCGAACACCTTCCTGGCATCCACCATTTCGTTGGTGAGGGTCATATCCACGAACTCCCCTCCTGACTTTCCGTGTCCGTTGAAATCGAACCTTACCACCGCCACCCCCGCACTGTACAGGGAATCCGCAATTGCATCGAGGTGGGCTTCCCGGCGGTTGCCCGTAAGGCCGTGGAAGATAATGGCGACAGGGCACTTGTCAGCGACGGTGAGGGGGCGGAGCACGTCCCCGTCAAGGGTACAGTGGTCCCCTTCTATCTGGACATTCTCGTCCAGGGGCTCCAAGGTTGGGGTCGTACAGCAGGAAAGGAGGGCGAGCGAAAGGATCGCCATCGGCGTGACTAAAAGGATTGCGAGAGATTTTTTCATGTAATGTGGTCCTTGCATACAGGGGTCAAATTTAGAAAAAACCTTTCCTTTCTCAAACTGAGTGGGGGAGATTCACTGTAACAGCCTTCCCGCAAGACACGAAAAAAGAGTCTTACCACCATCCGGAAAAGCTGCCATGGAAAAAACCGGACTAGATAAAACTCAATAAAGAAATACTTGCGGAAAGGAAGGGATTCGAACCCTTGAGCCGAAATACTCGACTACCGGTTTTCGAGACCGGCCTCTTCAACCACTCGAGCACCTTTCCGGAAGGGATTGCAAAGATAGTACTTTTTTGGCTTTTCCAAATGCTTTGGGGCAGCGGTTTTTCCGCATTTTGGAAGATGGGGCGCCCCAGGGGTACAGTACTGTAGCGTTCCGGCTGTCCGATAGCCATTATTGTGCATTCCCGGAAGCCATCTCCCGGCTAAGGGAGTAAGGAAGGTCCTGCGGGGAAGGAGGGCTTTTTCTTGGATGGGTGGATTTCATGACAAAGGTAAGTTCCCCGCCGGATAGTATGTCGCTATGGGTAATGTACCTCTTGGTGTATGGCTTTCCGTTGAGAAGCACACGGGAGACATAGCAGTTCCTGTCGCTCACCCCCTCGGCCCTGACGGTGAAGTCCACCCCGGATGGCAGGTGAAGGGTCACTTTCCCGAAATAAGGCGCCCCGAGCACGTACTGTCCGCTGCCGGGACAGACCGGGTAGAACCCCATTGCAGTGAAAATGTACCAGGCGGACATCTGGCCGCAGTCGTCGTTGCCACCGAGTCCCCTGACCTCGGGACGGTAGAAGCGGGACATGATATGGCGCAGGAGGCTCTGGGAGCGGAACGGCTCGCTTGTCCAGGCGTACAGATACGGGATGTGGTGAGACGGCTCGTTCCCATGCACGTATCCTCCCATCAGACAGTCCTCAGTTATGTCCTCGTTGAGTTCATAGTACTTCGGGTCGAGAGTCTCGGTGAAGAGAGTATCGAGGATGGAGAGGAAGCGCGGCTCCCCTCCCATGACATCGATGAGCCCCTCCACGTCATGGGGGACATGGAAAGAGAAATTGTACGAGTTACCTTCTATGAACCCCTCACCCCAAGTCTGGCGGGAGTCGAAGGGGGTCTTGAACTCTCCCCGGGAGTCCCTGGGGACGGCGAAGGGGCTCCCCTTCGGGTAGAGGTTCCTCCAGTTCTGCGCCCTTTCCCTGTACACTGCAGCGACGTCCTCACGCCCAAGGAGTTTCGCGGTGCGGTAGATGGTCCAGTCGTCGTAACTGTACTCCAGGGTGTTGGACGCCCCTACCGAGGACCTCTCCAAGGGGACGTAGCCCATTTTCATGTAGGAGTCGAGCCCGTCCAGGTAAGGTACCGTGGAAGTGGACAGCATGGCTGAAAGGACCTCTTCGGCAGGGAGGTCAAGGCCCTTGGAAAGCGCATCGGAGAGTACCGACACGCTGTGATAGCCGCTCATGCACCAGCCCTCGTTTGCCTGGAGGCTCCATATGGGAAGCAGGTGGTGGGGACTCTGGGCGCAGTGGGCGAGCATCGACATGGCCATATCCCTGGCCTTGTCCGGGGCGAGGAGGGTCAGGAGCGGATGCTCCGCCCTGTAGGTGTCCCACAGGGAGAAGACAGTGTAGTTGTTGAAATCCTCCGCAAAGTGGATTTCCCCGTCAAGGCCCCTGTAACGAGCGTCGCTGTCGCAGTACAGGGAGGGGTTTATGAGGGTGTGGTAAAGGGAGGTGTAGAACATCTTCTTCCCGCTTTCATCAGCCTGGATTTCAAAGGCGGAAAGGTACTTGTCCCAGATTTCCTGGGCTTCGCCACAGAGCTCATCGAAAGAGCGTCCCCCGGCCTCGGCTCTTAGGTTACGAAGCGCCCCGGCGGCAGAGGTGCCGCTAAGGGCCACCCTCACTTCCAATTGGTCACTCTCTCCCCTGCCCTTCTCCCAGTCGAAATCGAACCAACAGGTAATGCCTCTTCCCGCCATCTGAGGAAAGGAGTGGTGGGTATCCATTTTTCTCCAGAACCCGTTGTACGGGCTGGGCCCCTTGAGGGTGAACCCGTACACGGAAATCGGATGCGAGAGAGATATGGCGAAGTAGGTGAAGTTCTCCCGTGCCCATCCGTCCGTAAGCCTCCACCCCGTTATGAGGGTGTCGTTCTCCACCCGCACCGAGGACCACAGGACTTTCCCTTCGTAGTTGTAGATGCCGTGATCGAGATCGAGTATGAGATGCCTTGTATCCTCCCGGTGATCCCCCGAGGGGGTCCTGGCGGGGAAAGTATAGCGGTGAAGCCCCACCCGGGAGGTCGAAGTGAGTTCCACCTTGACCGAGTAGTCGTCCAGTGTGACAGAGTACCTGCCCGGGGATGCGCTCTCGGTACTGTGGGAAAAAGCGGACCTGTACCCCGATGAGGGATTCGAGGCGGTGCCTGGGCTGAGCTTTAGCGGCCCGGTTGTCGGCATCAGCAAGATGTCCCCTAGGTCGGAATGCCCAGTTCCGCTTAGGTGGGTGTGCGAGAACCCGACTATCGTCCTGTCGCAGTAACGGTAACCCGAGCAAAGCGAATACACCTCACCCTGGTACCTGCCCGCCACATTGTGCGGGATCGTATCGGTATCGGGGCTCAGCTGGACCTCCCCGAAAGGGATGCAGGCCCCGGGGAAGGTGTGTCCCATACCGTCAGTTCCTATGAAAGGGTCCACGTAGCTTCGGGGAGTCTGCGCTCCGAGGGGGGAAATGCCCACTGCGGCAAAAGCTGTTGTCAGGGCCATACATGCAATGGCTGCGGCAAGCGGACTGAAAGAAGGGCTTTTCATCATAGGGGCTATAGTTAAGGACTTGGAAGCGAGAAAGGTACGAAATTGGGACATGGGAAGAATAATAGTTGTGGCACCCTGGGGGCCCCTCTAATTAGTCACAGGGCGGATGGATAGCCCCTGTGCGCGGAAGGCGGCGTACAAATATTTATTGTCGGAATCGAATCCGATGCCCTCCCCGTAGTAAGAACGGCCCAAGCCGTCAAGGTCCGATGACCAGTACTGGCCCACACTGTCCACCTGGGAAAGCGAAGACATGAAATAACTCCCCGCGGCAGGAAGGAAAATGCTCTTCCCGTTTTTCTTGCTCGTAAGGAGGTAACCGCTATTGCCGTCCCGGGAAGTCCACGTCCAGGTGCATCCGTTAAAAAGCTCGACCCATTCACTGCGGGTCGGGATCCTCCACTGTCCGTCCCACATGCTCCGTGCCGTGTCGTCAGAATCTTCGAGTCTCGTTTTGTTGTCCACCGCGCCATGGGCGGGGGAAGCGTTGTATTTTGAAAAGCGCAGGTCGTCTTCACCGCTCCCGCCGCTCCAGAAGCGGTACATCTGCCAGGAGTAGTCCGTCTTGGGGGACAATTCTCCCCATGAGAAGTACTCTCCATAGTCGCCGGGGGAAGATGCGCCCAGATTGCATGTGGCCCATTTTACGCTGAGCCCGAGGTCCACCCACTCGTGCCGCTGGAGGGATGAAGAGGTGGTCTGAGGGGCGGAGAGAGCGCCTACGCTCTGTAGTTCCTTCCAGATGGCGGTGAACTGTTCCGCCGTCCTGAAACCTTCACTTGCGAAGGGGATGGTCCCGTCCCCTATCTTGATGGAAACGAGATTGGAATAAATCATGTTAGCTGTGGCTTCCTTCACATAGTCCGCTTCTTCCCCCCTGTCGGAAAGAAGCGAGAATGGCGAATAGGCCAGCCTCATCTCCACCAGTCCGTTCTCCCCCATCCAATCGGGGGTCTCGTCAAGGACCACGACCTTTGCGGGGAAGGAATTCCCGCTTTCAAAAAAAAGTACGCCTGCGGTTGACCCCTTGGAGCTTCCGGCAAGGCGCACCGCATCGTCACAGGCCCTTCCGGAAAGCTTCAGGATGAAGATAAGTTCATTCTGCGCCCTGTCGACAAACACAGCGTGGAAGCACTTCAAAATCAAATCGTCATTGAATACGGCGGGGGTGGTTCCGGTGATGGAGGTGCCGTCCCTGATTATCTCTACTCCGTTGTCCTGCGCTGTAGCGCCGGGCTGCGCAAAAAAGGATAGGGCGGCAAAGAGGAAGAGGGTCAATTTAAGCGTTCGGTTCTGTCCGGTCATAATGAAGTGGCAGGTTATGTGGTTCGTTTGGGGTAAAGATTGTTGAAAGTTCATGGACTCCCGGACCCTACCTCAGGATCGGATCGGGACAATACTCTTTCCTGGCGCAGTCCCTGCATTTGAAACCGGCCCAGACAGAGTCGAAATGCTCGATGGCGGCATCAACGAGCTCTGGTTCATCCGTAAGGATCCCGGCCTCGAAGTTGCGGGTGCGGGAGCTTTTCATTCCGAGGCCCGCTCCCGTCAGGTTGGCCGAGCCTATGTAGGCAGTCTTCAGGTCGAAGATGATTATCTTGAAATGGACTCTCGGACACAGCACCCTCTCCATTCCCGTGAAAAGAGCGGGATAGCGGTCGAAGTCCTCCCTGAAGTTGGGCCCGGGCTCCTTTGCGTGTATCAGGCGAACTTCCCTGCCCCCGCTGACAAGGTCGGACAGGACCCCGAGAAAAGGCTTCCCCTCAACGTAGAGGTCCTTGATATCGGCCGTGCCTATCCAGAGGGAGCTTCTTACCAGGGGGGCTCTCTGGACTACCTTCCTGAAATGTTCTTCATCCGCTATGTACTGTATCATGATACGGCGAAGATAACGCTTTCCGGGAAATTATCCATCGGTGGGAGAACCAACCAGGGCAAAAATCCCCTTGGCGCAAAGAAAATGGCCGCGGGAATTTGTATATTTGCAGTGGGGAGGGGCACGCGCAGTGAAGGGGACTTAGAAAGGAGTCTTTTACGCCCGGGCGTGGAAACATATTTACCGCTTCCCCGACAATCAACGATACATGCACACTTTGAACATTCCCTGAAATGGTGATTCTTCTCGCAGCGCTCCTCCCGGCCATCCTCCTGATGGTGTACATCTACAGCAAGGATTCCAAACCAGAGCCCCCGAAGCTCATACTCAAGGGCTTCCTCTTCGGTGGCATAGCGACCTTCGTCTCCACGCTCATTAGCGGCCCCCTGCAGTTCCTGGGCTTTTTCACGGACAATCCAACGACATTCGCCCAGTGCCTGAACGTCTCCTTCTTCGGTGCCGCAATCCCCGAGGAATGCGCCAAGCTGCTGATGCTGTGGCTGCTACTTCGCAATATGAAGGAATTCGATGAAAGGTATGACGGGATAGTGTACGGTGCTTCCATAGGCCTTGGGTTCGCTTCCTTCGAGAACCTCCTGTATGTGCTGGGTTCCGGCGTGGACTGGATTACGGTGAGCATATCGAGGGCCTTTCTCGCGGTTCCCGGCCACCTGGCATTCGCCGTTGTCATGGGCTACTACTATTCGCTCAACCACTTCTACGGGAAGAACTCCATGGAGGGACACGGCGCAAAGTGGAAGATGCTGCTCTATCCTATCCTTCTTCATGGAATCTATGATACCATCGCTTTCGCTACCGGCATAAACGTCCTCCTCTCCGGAATTGCAGCCATCCTCCTTCTCGTATTCTGTTTCTTCCTTTTCAAGGCCACCAGGAAGAAAGTCCTCGAGGAGGCCAGCAAGAACTCCGAACCCCTTCCAGGCGGTGAGGATGATTCCGATCCCACCGTCTTTCCTCCCACCACCCCTTTGGACTTCGGCATCGACGGTCCCTACACTCCCTCCGAAAACCCAAGGACGGACTACGGCAGCACCTCTTCCAACGGTCCTTCCTATTACGTGGACAAGGACGGCAACTACCATCGCAGTGAGAGGTAAACTGCCCTCCCACCCCGCACCCTCGGGGTAAGAGCGCAAAGCGGCCTTCTGGAAGCAAGCCGAAAAAAGAACATTTTTTGCCCCGGGGCGGATTAACTTTCCGCTTCGGGGCGGGTCTTATATAGTGAACGCACCCCGGAAAGGGGCCAAAGTCAAGGACATGAGTACAGGAAGACAAGATCGCGAATCCCTCTATACCGAGGTCTACAGGACCTGGGCCCGTCCCCTGTACTACTATATCAGAAGGTACGCAGTGAGTCACGAGGACACGGAGGACATCCTGCAGGAGACCCTGCTTAGGGCCTACAGGTCAATTGACTAGGGCCTACAGGTCAATTGACAGCGTCAAGGACCCATCCTCAGTGAAATGCTGGATTTACCGGATTGCCACGAACGAAGTGTCCCGCCACCTAAGCCGGAAATACCGCCGAAGCCTTTTCGAGGTAAGCTCGGTGGGCGACACCCCGGAAGATGACGTCCCCTCGCCCCCGCCCGAACTGTTCAGCGGACCGTACATTGACTACGGCAAAGTCGCCGAGATAGAACTGGGCAAGGCGGTACTCTCCCTCCCCTCCATCCAGAGGACGGTATTCAATCTCCGGTACTGGGAGGAAATGAGTTACGAGGACATCGCACAAATAACCGGATCGAGCGTAGGCTCGCTGAAGGTAAGCTACCACAAGGCAAAGGAAAAGATAACCCAAATGATAGGGAGGACAGTATATGGAGACTGAAAACAAAGACAGGAAAGCACCTTTCACGGTCCCGGACTCTTTTTTCGAGGACATGCAGGAAAGGACCCTCGCACTCATCCGTGAGGAGGAGGACAAAAAGGAGAGGCACACCCGCTCACAGCGCCTTTCCTGGATCCTGGGGGGAGGCATCGGGGCCGTAGCAGCAGCTCTCGCACTCCTGCTTCTGCTTCCATCCACCCGGGGAGGCTCATCCCGGGACATCGTCCCCGAGGAGTTCTACGGTTCGGTGTACACATCCTCCTACGGGACTGCTGAGGATGAGAGCCTAAGCGAGCAGGACCTTGAAATGGAGCGGCAGGAAATGGAGCTTCTCCTGGCCCTGTACGAAAGCGACATCTTCCTTCAGGACTGACACGCAGCACGGCGAACAGGAAACAACGACATTAACTTACGACAAAATCAACTTAATACAGACAGACATGAAAAAGACACTTGGCATCATTCTTTCAGTGCTTCTTTCAGGCGCACTGCTTCTTCCCCAGGGCCTTCTCGCCCAGAACAAGGACACCAAACAGAACTCTCCCTCCGCTACCGAGAAGAAGGAGGGCCGGGAGAACACCCGCACCCCCCGTCAGAACCTCACCCCCGAGCAGAGGCTCGAGCAGAGGGCACAGCGCATGGCAAAGGGCCTGGTACTCGACTCCGATACGGCCCAGAAGTTCATCCCCATCTATGTCCAGTACAGCAAGGACCTCCGCGAAGTGGCCACAAAGTTCCCTCCCGTAGTCAAGGGCAACGATGCAATCCCTTCCGAGGATGAAATCAAGCAGGACATCGAGAACTCATTCAAGAGGTCCGAGGAGACACTGCGCATCCGCAAGGATTATTACGCAAAGTTCTCGAAAGTCCTCACCCAGGCCCAGATACGCAAGATGTACTCCATGGAAAGGATGGACGGCAGCAGGCTCTCGGAAAGAGGCCGCGCCCTTCCTCACGTCCAGATGGGAGCGGGTAACAGGAACGGGAACAGGCCCCAGGGACCCGTACCGGGAAATAGGGCCAACCGTCCTAGTGGCACCGACAAGAAATCCTGACGCACTCTCCCCTTCCTGGGGACGGTAAAATGAAGACAGCCACCTTCTTCCCAGCTGAGGGGAAAGGGTGGCTGAGTTGTTTCAAAGGGAAGGCGGAACTATTTGCGGGAAAGATAGAACTTCTCGAGGGTCCTGTATGCATTCTCCCTAGCGGGATCCTGGACCTGGAGGGTCTGGGTGTCTATGTGAAGGACAGGGGCACTGTCCCTGTTCTCCTTTGTGATGGGGTCCCACTTGGGAAGGTTCTCCCCGTTGGGGTTGCCGCTCTTGCAGAAGTTGGCATAGTAGGAGAGGAACAGCTCGGATATGGCATAGTCATCCTCGTTCCACTCGTAGTACTCGTTCGTGGCGAGGTTGCCCATAGCATACTCGATGTCCGCTGAGTGCACGGCACCGGGAACCACCTTCGGACGGGCGGCCTCGGCCCTGCGCTCCTCCTCAGTCATCTTCCTGACCCCGCCGGCCAGGGCACCTACCATATCCCCCATCTTGGCGGACACCTGGGGCCTTGGGTGCATGTACTTGTAGCGGTAGACAGGACAGTCGCTGTACAGGACATGATAGTCGCAGGTCTTCCAGGTCGGGAACCCGGTGAAGAGGTCGGAAGCGAGGTCCACCCCTTTCTGGCTCAGGACGTCCTCGTCCTTGAGGATGCCGTAGGCCTGGAATATCTCATCGGTCATTTCCCCGAAAGTCCCCTTCATGGCCTTCTTGTAGTTGGCCACGGTGGGAGCGACACCGCGAAGTGACTGGAGCGGATTTCCCTCCTGGGAGTTCCATCCCGCAAGGAGCGGCACCTGGGCCTGCTCTCCCTTGCTGAACACCTCGTCCGCGCTCTCCTTCATGAAGTAACCGTCAAGGACGACGTTCGCCATTCCGCGGGGAGGGAGCATGGCCTGGAGCTGGTCAGCGCCGACCTTCCTGGCGTCAGCTATGCTCCCAAGGGCCTTGCTTTCAAGAAGGGCCTTCCCCTGGGCCTCGGCCTCGGCGAGGGGAACTGCTGCGTAGGGCATGACCTCCGCACCGGAGGAAAGCATGGCCCCGGCAATGTCACCCTTGGACAGGGGTGAGGCCATAAGGAGGGACACCGAGAATGAACCTGCGCTCTCCCCCACGATGGTTATCCTGCCGGGATCCCCGCCGAAAGCCTTGATGTTGTCCTTCACCCACTTGATGGCAGCGACCTGGTCGAGGAAGCCGTAGTTGCCGCTTCCCTTGTAGGGACTCTCTTCGGTAAGGTCGGGATGGGCAATGAATCCGAAGATCCCTTCCCTGTAGTTGGCGGTAACCCCGATGACCCCTTCACGGGCGATGGCCTCGCCGTCGTAACGGGGTTCCGAACCGCTTCCGGCCATGAGTCCTCCCCCATTGAAGTAGATCAGGACAGGAAGGCCCTCGTTGTCCTTCTTGGCCGGGGTCCAGATGTTCAGGTAGAGGCAGTCCTCGCTCTTGGCGGGGCCCCTGAATGCCATGTCCCCGAAGATGCTGGGCTGCATGGGGTCGTTGCCGAATGCCTTGGTCTCCTTTACTCCCTTCCAGGGCTGGAGCGGTTGGGGCGCCTTCCAGCGGAGCTCCCCGACGGGAGCCTCGGCGAAGGGAACCCCGAGGAAGAACTTCACCCCGTCTTTCTCGGTCCCCTCAACGGTACCGGCGAGAGTCTTTACCTGCAGAGTGATGTCCTTGCCCTCCCCCGAGGAGGAACAGGAAGTGAAAAGGGTCCCTGTGAGGCACATGGCCCCAAGAAGGGAAAATACAAGAAAATCCTGTCTTTTCATGATAAATCCTTGGTGTATGTGTGTGTTTATTGGGAATATTGTTGTCACTATAGTTGCGAGCAAGACTTAAGCATCCCTCGAGGAGCTATGTGATCTGGTTTCCTGTGTACAGTTCATAATACTTGCCCCTTAGGTCAAGCAGCTCGAAATGCTTCCCCCTCTCTATTATCTTCCCATGGTCCAGGACCATGATGTAGTCCGCGTTCTGGACGGTGGACAGCCTGTGGGCTATCACGAATGTTGTCCTTCCCTTCATCAGGGAATCCATGCCCTGCTGGATGAGCTTTTCCGTCCTGGTGTCGATGGAGGACGTAGCCTCGTCGAGGATGAGTACGGGAGGGTTGGCGACGGCGGCCCTGGCAATGGAGAGAAGCTGCCTCTCTCCCTGGGAGAGGTTGCCCCCGTCCGCGTTCAGGAGTGTGTCGTACCCTTCCGGAAGACGTCTTATGAAAGGATCTGCGCATACCAGCTCGGCAGCCTGGATGCACTCCTCATCGGTGGCGTCCGGCCTTCCGAAACGGATGTTATCCAAGACGGTCCCGCTGAAAAGGTGCGTCTGCTGGAGGACTATCCCGAGGGAACGCCGCAGCGACTCCTTCGCTATGTCCTTCACGTCTATCCCGTCATATGTTATCTTCCCGTCCTCTATCTCGTAGAAGCGGTTAATGAGGTTGATGATGGTGGTCTTCCCTGCCCCGGTCCCTCCGACAAAGGCTATCTTCTGCCCTGGATAGGCGGTAAGGGTAATGTCGGTAAGCACCTGTTTGCCTTTCACGTAGGAGAAGTCCACATCCTGCAGGGACACCTCCCCGAGGAGCGGGGTGAGGGTACCGTCACTTCCCTTCCAAGCCCACTGGCCCGTGCGGGCGGAGACTTCGGTGGGCTGCCCATCATGCATCTCGATATCAACGAGGGTCGTGTCCCCGCAGTCCTCCTCGGAGGGGGCATCGAGCATGCCGTAGAGGCGGTCCGTCCCCGCGGATGCCATCACTATGGAATTGATTTCGTTGGAAATCTGCGACACAGGTCTCGTGAAACTTCTCTGCAGGGTGAGGAAGGATACGAGGGTACCTATGGTGAGGGCGGCGCCGTCCAGTCCCCCGAGGATGAACAGGTCGCTTCCTCCGAGGGCGATGGCAGCACCGACTATGGCCAGGAGCACATAGGCGAACTCCCCGAGGTTGGAATTGATAGGCATTATGATGCCCCCGATCTTGTTCGCATTGTAGACACTGGAGCGGAGGCTCTCGTTAATGGCGGAGAACTGCTCCATTGCCTTATTCTCATGGCAATAGACTTTTACCACTTTCTGTCCCGACACCATCTCCTCGATGAACCCGTTCACCACTCCGAGGCTCTCCTGCCTCTGGACAAAGTATTTCTTGGAGAGGCGGCCAAGGTATGTGGTCGTGTAGAATATGCCCACCGCGACAAGGACCGATATGAGGGAAAGCGGGATGCTAAGTACCACCATGCTGACGAAAGTGGCCACGATGGTGATTATGGACTGGAAGAGACGAGGGATTGTGTTTCCTATTACCTGACGGAGAGTATCGATGTCATTTGTGTAGACGGACATCATGTCCCCATGGGAGCGGGAGTCGAAATATGAGAGCGGAAGCTTCTCCATATGGTGGAAAAGATCGTCCCTGAGGGCTTTCATTGTCCCCTGCCCCACTTTCACCATGAGGAAGTTATATAGGTAGCCGGCTATGGCACCCCCAAGGATTATCGCCCCCAGCTTGAAAAGGGCCACGGCAAGGGGACCATAGTCCGCCGCCGCCTCGCCTTTGTCCACGAGCGGGAGTATGTAGTCATCTATGAGGGTACGGGTGAAGAGTGAGGAAGCGAGGCTCGTGAGGGATGAGATCACGATGCACACGAGCACCGTCACAATGTACCACTTGTAGTTTTTCAGCACGTAGGAAAGCAGCCGCTTGACCGTCCCTATGTTGCGCAGGTCCTTGAAAGTGGCTCCGCCACCTCCCCGGGGGCCGTTCCCGGGACCTCTGCCTGTTCCTGGAAATTGCGGGCTCATGACTTAAGGGGATTTGAAGGTTTGAGGGAGAGGGCTGATGCGATGGCCGAGGAGTCGTCGAAGTCTCCCTCGCCGCCGGAAGTCTGCATCTGGAAGATGTCGCGGTAGATGGGACTGGAGGCGAGGAGCTGTTCGTGCGTACCGATGTCACTTATCTTTCCGCCTTCCATCACTATTATCCTGTCCGCCTCCAGGATGGAGAGAATCCTCTGGGATATTATGATCTTGGTAACCCCGGGCATGTTTCCGGCCAGGGCGCCCCTGATGGCGGCGTCAGTGGCCGAGTCGACCGCCGATGTGGCATCGTCGATGACCAGCACCTTGGGGCGGCATAGAAGCGTCCTGGCAAGGCATATCCTCTGCCTCTGCCCACCGGAGAGGTTGGCCCCTCCCTGCTCCAGGAAGGAGTCGTAGCCATGTGGCATCTCCCTTATGAAATCATCCGCGCTTGCTGTCCTGCAGGCCTCTATGCATTCCTCCTGGGTGGCGTCCTCCCTGCCCCAGCGCAGGTTCTCGAGCACCGTGCCCGAGAAAAGGGTGCTCTTCTGGAGGACAACTGCGACGCTGCGGCGAAGAGTCGAGAGGTCATAGTCCCTGACATCCACCCCGCCGACTTTCACCTTGCCCTTTGTCGTGTCGTACAGCCTGCAGATTAGGCTGCCGAGGGTCGACTTCCCGCATCCGGTGCCGCCGATGACCCCGACAGTCTCCCCGGATGAAATGTGAAGGTCTATGTCAGAGAGGGCGTAAGCCCCTCCCTCGGAGTAGCTGAAAGACACTCCCTCGAAATCTATCCTCCCGTCCGGGACCTCCCCGAAAGGCTTTTCCGGACCCTCCATGTCGGGCACCTCCTCGATGACCTCGGCAATCCTGCTTCCGGAGGCGAAGCTCTGGGTGAGCTGGACGATGATCATGGAGAGCATCATAAGGGAGGAGAGGATCGTCATGACGTAGCTGAAAAGGGAGGTGAGCTGACCTGTAGTGAGGGTCCCGCCAACAATGAAATGCGCTCCGAGCCAGCTTATTGCGATGATGCTGCCGTTGGAGACGAGGTTCATCACTGGATGGTTCAGAGCCATAAGGCTCTCCGTCTTCACATTAAGTTTGTACAGTGCCGTGGCCGCCTTGTCGAAAAGGTCTCCCTGTTCCTTCTCCCTCACGAAAGCCTTGACCTCCCGTATGCCCGAGATGTTCTCCTGCACCACCGCATTGAGGTCGTCATAACGGAGGAAGACCTGGCGGAAGAGCTTCACCGCCCTTCCGATAATGATGGAGAGGAAAACGATGAGGATCCCCATGGCGACAAGGAACACGACCGACATGCTCCCGTTGATGAAAAAGCACATGAACAGTGCCGATATCATGTTCAGCGGCGCCCTGAAGGAAGTTCGCAGGAGCATCTGGAAGGCACTCTCGACATTGCTCACGTCGGTGGTCATCCTCGTCACTAGACCGGCGGTCGAGAACTTGTCTATGTCCGAGAATGAGAAACGCTGGATGTTGCGGTACATGGCTTCCCGCAGGTTCGCGGCAAGACCCGAGGAGGAGTAAGCCCCGAAACGCGCCGCAAGGATTCCGAAGAGAAGGCTCAGCAAGGCTACCCCTATCATGATGGCCCCGTAGCGGTACACTTCCCCGATGTTCCCCGCACCGATGCCCTTGTCGATAATCGATGCGGTTATGTAGGGAATGAGTATACCCATAATGACTTCCAGGGTCGTCCACAGAGGGGTCAGCAGGGCTGCCGTCCTGTACTGCCGGACCTGTTTGAGTATGGTTCCTATCATAGTGTGTACTTAAAGTCTTAAAGTTAGGAAAAAAGGAGGAAGTATGCTCAAGGAAGCACGTTTAAAACGTTGCAGTACCCTAGTTGCACCCCATACTGGGCACAGGTAAAAGGTGTACTGAAGCCCCCTTCGTTCCCTTTTTCAGAGATAAAGAGATAATTTGCTATATTTGCCGACGAAACGACTTGACAGACTATATACAACGCTTATGAATCCTGAAGCCCAAAGATGCCTTCTGTGCCGCCGTCCCTTCTGCAGGGAGGCCTGCCCGGTGAAGACCGATGTCCCCACTTACATGGCCCTCTACCGCGAGGGAAAACTGCAGGAAGCCCGAGAGGGCCTTTTCCGCAACAATCCATTCTCGGCAGTCACTTGCCAGGTCTGCGACTATCAGCAGTTCTGCTACGGGCACTGCGTCCTGAACAAGAAGAAACTTGCCATCCGCTGGTACGAGATCGAGCGGGAACTCTCCATGCCATACATCCTCGAGGGGAACCCCTCCGTCCCCGTGGGGGAACCTACCGGGAAGAGGGTCGCCATCGTTGGCGCGGGTCCCGCAGGCATCACGGCCGCCCTCAAACTCAGGGAACTGGGTCATGATGTCGTCATGTACGACGCCATGCCACTTCCCGGCGGGGTGCTCCGCTACGGCATACCTTCCTTTCGCCTCGACGACAAGTATGTCGACGCCTACTCGGCCCTCATGCAGAAAGCCGGGGTGCAGTTCCACGGGTCAGTCAGGGTGGGAAAGGACCTTCCGCTGGAGGATATCAGAAGGGACAACGACGCAGTCATCCTGTGCGCCGGGGCCTGGGTCCCCCGCAAACTGAAGGTCCCCGGGGAGGACGGAAACCCTAGCGTAATCTATGCCCTTGACTATCTTGCCGATCCTTCTTCCTACAAGCTCGGCCACAGGGTACTTGTCATCGGCGGGGGAAATGTCACAATGGATGCCTCAAGGACAGCTGTGAGGTCCGGACATGACACCACGGTCGTGTACAGGAAGACTTTCGAGAACATGCCCGCAGGGTATGAGGAAGTGCAGGGCGCGAAGAGCGACGGGGTGAAGTTCATGGTATTCAGCGTGCCTGTAGCCATGAGGATCCAGGAGACCGACGAGGGAGAGAAGTATTTCACGACCGTTCGTCGCTGCGAGAACTATTACAGGGAGGACGGTACCATAGCCACAAAGATGATAGAGGGTTCCGATACCGAGATTCCCTACGACACCATGATCGTGGCCATAAGCGAGAGACCTGACGGAAGCATCCTCGGGGGAGCTTCGCTGGACGATATGAAGGACGTTTTCATCTGCGGGGACTACAAGACAGGTCCCGCTACCGTGGTCGAGGCCGTCAAGGGAGCGAAAGAGAGTGTAGCTGAAACGGATGCCTTCCTGAGGGGAGAGTCCCTGTAGGGCAGCCCCACCAAAGGACGCACACAATACAAATGAAGCCCCGGAACTTCCGAGGCTTTTCTTTTTCGCCCCCCAGGACAGGGGGCATATCCGGGCGGAATGGGAAGAGGGTTAGAGTATCCCGTTGTCACGAAGGTACTTTCGAAGGTCGTCTGCGCCAGTGAAAAGGACCGCATTCATCCCTACATCCAGCGCTCCCTGCACATTGTCCTTGTTGTCATCGACGAAAAGGCACTCCCCGGGCGTGAGTGAATACTTCTCCATGAGGATCCTGTAGATGGCGGGGTGAGGCTTTATGGCTTTCACGTCCCCCGACACAACCATCCCCTCCATGTGACGGAAGATGGGATATGTCTCCCTCACCCTCGGGAACTTCTCGGCCGACCAGTTCGAGAGACCGTAGCGGTGAAGGCCCTTGGCCGTTATCTCCTCGAGAAGCACCTCCATCCCCGGGATCTCATCCCCCATCATCTCGAACCAGCGGCTGTCGTAGAGCATGATCTGCTCCCGCCACTCAGGATACAGGCGGGAAAGTTCCTCCGTACCCACCGAATAGGGCTTGCCGCAGTCCATCTGGACATTCCAGTCCATGGTGCAGATATCCCTGAGGAACCTCTCGGACTCCTCCACGGTGGGGAAAACCTTGTCAAAGAGATAGCGGGGGTTCCAGTCGACAAGGACCCTCCCGAAATCGAATACGATGTTCCGTATGCCCACGCCTCAGTCCTTGTTTTGCTCGGTGTCTTTCCCGTCAGTGGCCTCTTCATTGGAAGGGACCTGGCCTTCCAGCTCAGTTTCGTCCAGCATGTCAATGGGAATGGACCTGCCACGCCCGTGCGCGAAGAGCAGGATCAGGCGACGGAAGCCGCCCTTCATCCTGTCCATCCTGGTGCGGGTGACCTCGGGGGCCTCGGACATGCTCTGGACATGACGCTGGATTTTCTCGGGATACATGGTCTGGCTATCCACCAGGATAGCGGAGTCGTATACGTCCGAGAACTCGTCGTTGATGCCGGTGCCGAAGTACAGCATGTCCGGGGACATGTTCATATAGGAGTTCACGAGCGGGGGGATGTGAAGTCCCATCTTCTTGAGTTCGGAGTTCAGGATCCTGTAGTTCTCCTTGTAGGTGTTGCCCTGAAAGAGTCTCTTGAACTTCTTGGGGTTATCTATCTTCACGGGTATCCTCTGGCGGACCATCTTCTCCTTCCCCCCGAAATACTTCTTCAGGAAGTACATGATGAGGTCCACTCCCTCCTTGGGATAATCCTTGTAGATGGTGACCTTCCCGAAGAAATACCTCATCCTGTCGGAGTAGGCAAGCAGAAGGGCCATCACCCCGTCGAAGAGGTTGTCGAGGGCGAAGATGCTCTTGCTCCCGGCCTTGGTGCTCTGGTACTCGGGGGCGATGAAAGAACGTCCGAGCTCGATGGAATGTGGAAGATAGTCCTGGATGAACCGCCTGGAGAACTCGAACATGTGGGAGGATGTGAGGATGGGCTGGCCGAACCTGTCGAAGAGGGCCTCGTCACACAGCACGAAACGGTAGCCTCCGATTATTTTCTGGGCATCGGGGTCCCACAGGACAAGCTGGCGGTAGCCGTAGGCAGGGTCCATGTCGAACTTGTCCAGGTCCAGGGACTCCCCCGTCCCGCCGCCTCCGTCACGGAAGGCTATCTCACGCAGGCGTCCTATCTCCCTGAGCACATTGGGGGCAGTCTGCGCGGTTACGACATACAGCTCATTGTTGGCGCGGTTCGTCTTCCGCAGCAGGTACTGGGGCGAGAGCTCGGCCTTGAGCAGTTCCACGTCGACGGGATCGATGAT
>CAJOLJ010000039.1 GCA_905235445.1 uncultured Bacteroidales bacterium | reverse complement strand
TCTTGGTTTTCAAAGATGGTCTTCCGGTGCTTCATGCGGTAGCTGTCGCCGGAGAGCTGGATGAGTTCGCATTTGAACAGGAGTCGGTCCAGGAGGGCCTGTTTCTGACATCGCTTTCCTCATTCAGGACCACCGGTCTATCTGGGGACTTGACCTTGATGCCTATCAGGTTCATATGCGCTATATCTTGCTCGATACAGTGACCGGATACCGGTCTCAATACCATTCATTATCAACCTTAATTGCCACAAAAAAAGCAGCCATATGAAATGACTGCTAACATATCGTCTATTCGAAGACTATTTCTTGTTATTCGCTCTGAAATGTTCCATCGGAATCAGGGGCAAGAAATATGCTTCGAGAGGGGTTCCTTTAAGGTTCTTCATCATCACTCCTCTAAGTGCTCCTACTGCTGCCACAAGGAAGGTATCAAGAACAAGGGTATTCTGAGTGGAGAAAGTTCCGTCGTCTTTTAGGATGATGATTTCTTTTATCGGAGAGAGGCCAAAGCGCATACTTACCGTGTTCGTCGCCAATTCAACTTCTTCATCACCATATACTAACGAAGCCTTTGCCTTGACCACAATCTGATCTTTATCCATAATAGGTTTTATGTCGTGCCCAACTTGGACCTTGAGGTT
Source organism: uncultured Bacteroidales bacterium (assembly GCA_905235445.1). Taxonomy (GTDB): domain Bacteria; phylum Bacteroidota; class Bacteroidia; order Bacteroidales; family UBA932; genus Cryptobacteroides. The sequence continues at coordinate 23,106 of CAJOLJ010000039.1, read as the reverse complement.
CTCTGGAATAAGACCTGAATAATCGAAGTCATAATCCATTTTGAACTCGGTCTCGGCAATTGATTCCAGTCTATATTTTATTTCCATGTTCTTTAAGTTTAAAGTGCAACAGAGAGTTCCGGCCGTGTTGCGGATAACCAACCGTTAGACACTGACGCTATTAATATGTCACTCATATCATAGACCACAGGAGTTCTTTTTTTGGCCACTTTCATTCTTGATGCCTCTTTCGAGACAGGAGAAGTACGCATAGAGGATGTGTTAAGCAAATCAATGCCAAGGTATTTTTTGATATCAGAAAGCGTGTCAATGGTAAAATTCCTATCACCTGATAGCCATTCCGATACTTCAGATTCGCTTCTGCCCGTCATTTCAGAGAACTTTTTCTGGGAGATACCCTTTGCCTTTAAAGCATCCGCGATTTTGTTGGCAACAAGCATACGATCCCTAGTCCGGCGAAGTTTATCTTCGTCGATATTGTTCATGATTCTTGTCAGGCTTGCTGAGGGTTTTCTTCTTGTCGTCATATTTCTAATTCAATAAATTCAGATATATCGAGTGTTCCATCATCTCTTACCTTTAGATCCTTTTCTATTATCGCTTTATTTATACAGGCTGCAATCTTTTTCATTTCTTCGGCCTTTGAATTTAAGAAAGGATCTTCTTGATATGCTCTTATGTCTGGCGGTTTATATCCTCCCGAACCAATGAAAATACATGTGTTATCATATCGCAGGCAATATAGCCGCATCTGATGATACCTCAGGGCTACTACACCATCGGCAGGCGCACCTTCATTCTCTTTAAAATAGTGTGACCGACAACCAAAATCATTACCCATCACACGAAGTTTTGACGCCATCTCTTCCAAATCCTCTTGATGTTCCTCTGAATTATCTTCAAAGAAATGGTCCATCAAAGTCATATCATCACCTTCGTACATAATAGAATAAATCTGAGCCTTTTGTCCAGAGAATTCTTCTATGTTGATGATGTCAAACTTCATGTTGATTTACATATTTCGTTCCAAATTGTGCGCAAAATTAGCGAATAATCCGGATATATCCAAACTTTTCCACAATTTTCCGACATTTTCCTATCGTTTCCACTATCATACCGCATATACTTGCCAATGAAAAAACCAATACGTGAATCAATAATCAAGTAAAGTAACGCAAGAGAAAGCAGCCGAAACCAATTCTATTTCAGCACTTTATATTCCTATTATATTTCCTAGCAAATCATGCACAACCAAAGCCTCCGTGAACGGATTATTTCGCACGGAGGCCTAGGCTTTTCTGATACCAGTGTGAACGGTTGGAGGTGGAGGCTTTGGGCTTTGTCAAACTTTAGCTATGCCGCACAGCGGCATTTCGTACAACACTGCTGAAGTGATTCTATTCAAACTTCTTCTTCCGTCCTCGAGTAGTAAGCAGGGCCTGCCGAAAAAGTCCCAAGGTGTGTGGTGGAGGGGCCGGCCTCGAATCGGGAGGAGCTACCTGGACGGAAGAGGGGTAAGCCGATAGGAAAGGTTGAAAAAGCCCCTCAAAGAGGCTTTTCAACCCGCCATAGAAAATAAGATAACATCCACCTACAGAAATAAAAGAATCATCGCTCAGTAAGTCCTACCGTAGCAAGACATCCAGGATATTGGCTCCCATGATCTCATAAGACAAATCCCGCCCCAAGCACTTCTCAACGATGCCTAGGGCGGGCGGTCCCGCAAAGAGGGATGCCGTTCGATAATAGATTACAGAGTGGCGGGAGCCACTGCTCTCATGAACTTGGCCACATTCTTGGCGAAGAAGCATGCGGCTGTCCAGGATTCTCCCGTGTCAGGGAGCTTCGCCCTTATGTTGTCGGCATTGTAGATCCTCTTCGACATCCCGAAGACGCCTTCGACCTCGGTCCTTTCCGCCTTGTCCTCAGCCAGTTGTTCCAACCTTTCCGGCGTATTCATGGACTCGGGCCTCTTGCCGAGAGACTCGACCTTCGGTCCTGATATGCAAAAAAATTGAATATCATGCGATTGTAGGCAACTAACCCACATTGCAGCAGAGCCTCTGGGGGCGGTGTTTTTATGGCCTCCCGCAGCCAAAATGATATTCAAAACAATGCTTTATGACCACTTGATATCCCAAAAGCCGCAAACTTAAATCCAGATGTCGCTTTTTTCAGAGGTCACTCTCTGAAATCCCGACAATGCGTTGCCCCCGAATTTTCCCTCCCTCTTTCCGCTTTGCACAGACAAAACAGTATCTTTGCACTTACGCTCGCCCTGCGGCAAAAGAACAAGACACTCACTTCTCCTCCCATGGACTCCCTCATCCCCTCATACTTCATCCAGGTCATCCTTCCCCTGAAACTTCAGTGGGATCCCTACTACCGTGTCCCGGAGGGAGTGACTCTCCCTGGCGGTGTTCCCCTGCACAGGGGAAGCCGTGTCAGGGTCACTTTCCATGGAAAGAGTCTTGTAGGCGTGGTCTCGGCCGTCGGAGTGCAGCCGCCCTCCTCGCTTCAAGGCAGGATCCTTCCCATCCAGTCGGTCGAGAACCTCGAGGACATAACCGAAGGGGAACTCAGGCTCTGGGAGTTCATATCGGAGTACTACCTCTGCACCAAGGGCGAGGTGCTGCGCTGCGCCTATCCTTCGCTGAAGGTGAAATCCGAGGAGGTCCTGCAGCGAAAGCGCCAGCAAAGGGAAGAGTCCCTGCGAATGCAGGAACAAAAGCTAGCCCTTTCCACCAACAGGCTCACCCTTCGCCTGCACTCCTTACAGGAGAAGCTCTCCAAGGCGAGGAAGGACTCCACACGGGAGGAATACGAAAAGAGGATATCCGAGATAACATCCTCCCTGGAGGCCCTTTCCGCTGAGAAAGATCTCCTTGCACTCCTGTCTTCTTCCACCCCCGGGACCGGGGAGGACCCCCTCGCCATGTGGGCCCTGTCCCACCTCGAGAACCCCTATACCCTCACTGAAGGACAGAGACGGGCCCTGTCCGAGATTGATGCGGTGTTCCGCAGTGACGCCCCCCGTCCGGTGCTCCTTTGCGGAGTCACCGGTTCCGGCAAGACAGCCCTGTACATAACGGAGGCGATAAGGACCCTGAAAGAAGGGAAGAATGTCCTGTACCTGGTCCCGGAAGTCGCCCTTTCCAGGCAACTGGAACAAAGGCTGAGGGATGTTTTCGGGGACCTTCTTCTCACTTTCCACTCCTCCGAGACCATCGTCCACCGCCGTGACGTGGCATCGGCCATAAGGGGAGGAAGGTACGTTGTGCTGGGGACCCGCTCAGCCCTGCTTCTCCCCCACTCCTCCCTCGGCCTTATAATAGTGGACGAGGAGCACGACTCCTCCTTCAAGCAGGAGGACCCCGCCCCCCGCTACAATGCCAGGGACCTTTGCGCTGCCATGTCCCGCTGGTGGGGCATTCCCCTGATACTGGGGAGCGCGACCCCCTCCTTCGAGTCCCTGCACAATGCGATGCGGGGTACCTACCGCATGGTGTCCCTCCCCCAGAGGTACTACGGCGGGCTGGGCGCGGAGGTGGAAGTAGTGGATACGGTGAACGAAAGACGAAAACGCCGGATGAAAGGGGCATTCTCCGTCCGCCTTCTCGAGCACATGACCGAGGCCCTGTCCAAGGGGGAACAGGTCCTTGTCCTTCGTCCCAGGAAATCCTACAGCACCGCCCTCCAGTGCTCCGAGTGCGGGCACATCCCTCGCTGTCCCCACTGCAACGTCCCGCTTTCATATTACAAGAAAGAGGAGAAGATGATTTGCCATCACTGCGGGACCACCCTGGAATACTTCCGTACCTGCCCCGTGTGCAAGCAGGGGGCTCTGGAACCAATCGGGACGGGGACCCAGAAAATTGAGGAACAGCTCCAGGGGCTTTTCCCCTCCGCCAGCCTAGGCAGGCTGGACGGTGACAGCGTCTCCTCCCAGAAGCAGACCATAAGCGAATTCAGTGCAAGGAAAATAGACATCCTCGTAGGCACGCAGCTCATCACCAAGGGCTTTGATTTCGAAGGGGTCAGTGTAGTTGCCGTCATCGGGGCCGACTCCCTGATGGGTGCGGAAGATTTCCGGAGCGACGAAAGGGCGCTGCAGACCCTGGACCAGTTCAGGGGCAGGTGCTCCAGGAGGGGCCAAAGAGGGATATTCCTCATACAGACCGCCCTGCCATCCCATCCGGTGTACACCTTCCTGCGTGACCAGTACACATTCGACGAGGACGGGGTCCAGATACTCTCCCCCGAAGGGGGCGGGGACATCGTATCCACCCTCATGGGGGAAAGGCGCCACTTCGGATATCCCCCATACACGAGGCTCGTCGAAATCCGCCTCAAGGACCCCTCCGAGGGAAGGCTCGTATCCATGTCCTGCAAGCTTGCCGCAGCCCTTCGCTCCGCCCTTCCCGGAGTGGACGTGACAGGTCCGTACAGCCCCCTTGTGGACAGGATATCCGACCAGTATATCCGCCATATCGGCGTCACCCTCCAAAGGGACGGGAATCTTGCCGCCAACAAAAAAGCCCTTCTCGGCTGCATTCTTCTCTTCGAGAAGGAAAACAGCTACGATTCACACATCATCATCGACGTGGACCCGCTGTAGCCGCAGGGGCCCGAAGTGTGGAACACAGAAATAATTCCGTGGAACATTTCTGGAAACATATAGGGATTGAGCAAAAGAATCCCTACCTTTGTCATTTGTGGGGAAAGGTCCCTTCCAGGAAGCTCTTCCCCACTTTGAAAACAGAATACACTATCCCCAATATACTGACACACACATGGGTAAAGTCATAGCGGTAGCAAACCAGAAAGGCGGGGTCGGAAAGACCACCACCGCCATAAACCTAGCGGCCTCCCTCTCGGTCCTCGAGAAGAGGGTGCTCATCATAGATGCCGACCCCCAGGCCAATACGACATCGGGTCTGAATTTCAACCCGGACGAGTCCCAGCACAGGACCCTGTACGAAGTGATGATAGGGACCCTGGACATCCACGATGCCCTGGTCCAGACCGAGATGGACACACTCCACATGATCCCCTCCCACATCAACCTTGTCGGGGCGGAGCTGGAGCTGATCGACATCCCCAGGAGGGAAAGCATCCTCCGGGACGCCCTCTCATCGGTGAGGGAAAACTACGATTTCGTGATAATAGACTGCTCCCCTTCCCTCGGGCTCATCACGATCAACTGCCTCGCGGCTGCCGACTCCGTGATAATCCCGGTCCAGCCGGAGTTCTTCGCCCTCGAGGGGCTCGGCAAGCTCCTCCAGACAATCCGCCTGGTCCAGAGCGGGGTCAACCCCTCCCTTACCATCGAAGGGTTCGTGGTCACTATGTTCGACGGCAGGACCAAGGTCCACACCCAGGTGGTCCAGGAACTGAGGGACCATTTCAAGGACATGGTATTCAATACCATCATACAGAGGAACATTCGCCTAAGCGAGGCTCCCGGGCACGGGAAGCCGGTAATCCTGTATGACGTGACCTGCACAGGGACCGCCAACTACCTGAACCTCGCAAAGGAGGTCCTTGACCGTAACAGCGGCCTTGACGAGTAGCATATCTTCCAGACTTAAGACAGTTTTTCAAAACACCTTCCTCACAATCATGGCAAGCAAACCCAAGCACGGTATGGGCCGAGGCCTAGGCGCGATACTCGGTGAATCCGTTCCCGACGTGGAATCCCTCCGCAAGCCGGTAGGCTACGTGAACACCCAGATAGTGGGCGCATCATCCCCGGAGCCCGCAAGGCCGGCGGACATCGTGCGCATTCCCATAGACCTCATTGACCCCAACCCCTTCCAGCCCCGCCTGTCCTTCGACCCGGACGCCCTGCAGGAACTGGCCGAGTCGATACGCATCTTCGGGCTCATCCAGCCCATTACGGTGAGGAAGAACGCCCCCGACAGGTATCAGATAATTTCAGGGGAAAGGCGCTTCAGGGCCTGCCGCCTCATAGGCATGGACATGGTCCCCGCCTACATCATGAACGCCAATGACCAGGGAATGCTGGAGATGGCGATCGTGGAGAACATACAGAGGGAGGACCTGGACCCCATCGAGGTGGCCATGAGCTACCAGAGGCTCATAGAGGAATGCTCCCTCACCCAGGAGCAGATGGCCCAGAGAGTGGGAAAGAAAAGGGCGTCGGTAACAAACTACCTGCGCCTGCTGCGTCTTCCCGCCAAGGTGCAGCATGACCTGAAAGTGGGGCTTCTGTCCGTCGGGCACGCAAAAGTGCTCCTCGGGGTCGAGGACCCCGCCCTCCAGGAGCAGCTGTGCGACGCAGTCATCAAGGGGGACCTCTCCGTCAGGCAGCTGGAAGAGAAGATCAAGAAGATTTCAGAGGCATCGTCCCAGACCCAGAAACCCGCAAAGACCCCCGACGACCTTCCCGAGGAGTACTACAAGGTCCTGGAGCACATCGGAAAATATTTCAGCGAGAACATTTCCCTGAAACGCTCCCCCTCCGGCAAGGGCACGATGACCATCCGCTTCGAGTCCGACGAGGAGATGCACCGTTTCCTGGAGGCCCTCCAGGAGAAGGATTTCTAGCAGGAGAGGTGCGAATGAGTCTTTCCCACATAAGTTCCCCATCCAACATTCTCCGCCATGCCGGAAGGATACTCCTTCTGGCAGTAGCTCTCCTTGCCCTCGGCACACTGCCATCCAGGGCCCAGTTCAAGGAGGAGGCCTTCAGCCAACAGTACGACAACGGGGCCGATTCCCTGGGCAGGGACACCACCGACAAGATCTTCTCCGTCAAGCAGTACATGAGAATGCTCAAGACCAAGAAGGACGGCGACGCCATGAAACTTGCCATGGGTTCCGCCGTCATGCTCGGGGGACAGCAGATCTACAATGACCAGAAATGGAAACTTCCCATCATCTACGGCGGCCTAGCCGCTTCGGCAGGAGCGGGAATCTATTTCAACCAGAAATTCAAGAGCACAGAGGAGGAGCGCTTCAAGGACATAAGCACCTGGTGCTTCGTAGGGACCGGGCTGGTGTACTGGGGAATGCTGCTTGACGGAACCGTCAACTTCACTCCCGACAAGCCACATGACGCGGGCAAGGCCACGACCTACGCCATCCTCCTCCCCGGCCTCGGCCAGGCCTACAACGGGGAATACTGGAAGATCCCGATATACTTGGGGGCCATGGCCGCAAGTACGCACTTCCTGGTGCTGAACAACAAGAACTACCAGCGCTACAAATGGATACACAACCAGGCCACGACCCCGGACTCCGGCTATGACGGTCCCGTATCAGCCGAGACAGCCCTCTATTACAGGGACATTTTCAGGCGTTACCGCGACTACTCCATAGTGGCCCTGGCAGCCAGCTACCTTCTCCAGATCATCGATGCGAATGTCTTCTCCTACATGCAGGACTTCGACCTCGACGACGATATAACCCTAAAAGTCTCACCCCAGATCCTCCCTCCCGACAATGTCTATGCCTGGAGGGACACCCCGTCCTCTCCTTCCCTGAGGGGGCTGGGGACCACGGGACCCGGCCTGGGACTTAGCCTATCCCTGTCATTCTGATGAAAGATCCCAGATACATCCCCTCCCCGTCAAGGGCCGCTCTCCTACTTGCCCTCCTGCTGGTTTTTCTCCTGCCCTCTCCCGAGGCATCGGCGCAGCTTTTCCGCTCCCGCAAGCAGATGAATACCGCCAAGGACCGCCTGGAGCAGCTGAGGGACACGCTGGGTCCTTCGGCGAGCAGGGACCGCCGGGAAGGGATATCCCAGGAAAGCGCAAGGCAGGACACCGTCCTCTTCGGCAACGAGCCCGTCATATCCGGCGAGAACGAGGAGAACCCGGACTCCCCCACCGCCCTCTCCCCGTCCACTTCCTACGACCCGCTGCGAAGCAAGAGGGCCCTCACCAGGGAGAACGAGAGGCTCATGCAGATAATAGACTCCCTGCAAAGGGTGATCGACGAGTATGAAAAGAGGATGGAGGCGTCTGATTCCCTGGCGGGGGACATCATAGAGCTTTTCACGGAGAACGAGAACAAGGTCGCCGCCGTAGCCGCCTCCCAGGAAGGGGATGAAGAAGAGCGTCAGGACACGGACTCCCGACTGAGCGACTACTACAACTCATCCTCTTCACAGAGGGCCGAGCAGCCGCTCTCCCAGAGGTTCTCCCCGACCGTCGCGGATGAACTGTACATAAAAAGGCTCGAGGAGATGAATTCCTTCATCACCCTTCCCTACAACGAGACCGTGCGCAACTACATCACCCTCTACTCCGAGAAGATGCCGGAGAAAATGGCGAGAATGCTGGCCGTGAGCCAGTACTACTTCCCGATCTTCGAGGAGATATTCTCGAATGCCGGCATGCCGGAGGAACTGAAGATGATGGCAGTGATTGAGAGTGCCCTGAACCCCACCGCCATATCCAAGGCGGGTGCCAGGGGAATGTGGCAGTTCATGCACTCCACCGCCAAGAATTACGGCCTGTACATAGACTCGTACGTGGACGAGAGGTTCGACCCGGTGAAGGCTGCCGAAGCCGCCGCCCAATACCTTGCTGACTCATACAGGATCTTCGGGGACTGGAACCTCGCCATATCCTCCTACAACTGCGGGCCGGGCAATGTCAACAAGGCCATCCGCAGAGCCGGGGGCAAGAGCGATTTCTGGTCCATCTACGAGTACCTGCCGACAGAGACCCGAGGCTACGTCCCCGCATTCGTCGGGGCCTCATACGCCTTCAAGTACTACAAGGAGCACGGGCTGAAGCCGGACAGCGAGATATCGATACCCACCCACGTGGACACGTTCAGGGTCAACAGGATGCTTCATTTCGAGCAGGTGAGCGCCATCACCGGGGTTCCCAAGGAAACGCTCCGTGACCTCAATCCACAGTACATACACGATATAATCCCCGGAGGGAGCAGGACCTACATCCTCCGCATCCCCTACCAGTACTCCGGGGCGCTAATAGATGCGGGAGAGAGTCTGTATGCCTACAAGGCTGACGAGCTCTTCGCTCCCGCCATCCTCAAGCAGATTACATCATCTTCTTCATCCTCCCAGTCCCGTAAGGGGTCGTCCTCCTCCAAGACCGTGTACGTCGTCAAGCGGGGAGACAACCTAAGCAAGATAGCGGACAACCACGGTGTCACCATAAAGGAACTTCGGGAATGGAACAAACTGAAGGACAACACAGTCTGGGTAGGTCAGAAACTTAGCATCTATCCCAAGGGGACGAAACTTGGCTCCACCCAGGGATCCTCCGCCAAGAGCTCCTCCACTTCTACAGGCACCCAAACCTCCAAGAGCACCACCTACATCATATACACGGTGAAAAAGGGCGACACCCTCTTCTCCATAGCCAAGAAGCACTCCGTGACGATGGAGGAAATCGTGAAGCTCAATTCACTCTCGGATACCGGGGTATGGTACGGGCAGAAACTGAAAATCCCAAAGAAATAGAGCTCACCTAGGACCGCAAGCCTGCAAAGAAACAAGCAACACCCACAAATACAACTTGACATGTCCACAAAACACATCGTCCTTCATGACAAGGCCTTCCGCCTCATGATCGAGAATTCCCGCCTGGAGGAGGCAATAGACTCCGTGGCGGCACAGCTCAACCGTGACTTTGCCGATGCTCCGACCCCGCCGGTTCTCCTTTGCGTTCTCACAGGTTCCATCATGTTCACATCCGAACTCATGAAAAGGCTCGATTTCAACCTGGAAGTCCTCTCCATGAAACTATCCTCCTACCAGGGCACTTCCTCCACCGGGGAAATCAAGGAGGTCATGGGCCTGACGGGCAGCGTCGAGGGGAAGACGGTAATAATCATCGAGGACATCGTCGACACCGGGAACACCATCGTGGAACTTGTGGATATCCTCAAAGAGAGGGGTGCCGCAGACGTCAAGGTTTGCACGATGCTTCTCAAGCCCGAGGTCTATCACAAGAGCATCAAAATGGACTACGTCGGCATGGAGATACCCCCTGCGTTCATCGTGGGCTTCGGCCTTGACTACAACGAACTCGGGCGCAACTATCCCGACATCTATGTCCTGGATCCCGACTATCCGGTAAAATAAGCACGACATCATATAAACAATACTTTACTCTCATGAAATATTACATCCTCTTCGGGCCTCCCGGCGCCGGCAAGGGCACCCAGGCCGCTTCAATGGTTGAAAAGTACAATCTGTGCCACCTCTCTACCGGTGACCTCCTCCGCTCCGAAATGGCAGCGGGGACTCCCCTCGGCCTCCAGGCCAAGGCGCTCATCAACGCAGGATCCCTCGTTCCCGACGAGGTCGTCGAGGGAATGATAGAGGCGAAGTTCAACTCCGTGGAAGGTGTCGACGGTTTCCTCCTGGACGGGTTCCCCAGGACCATAGCCCAGGCCGAGGCCCTGGACGGGATTCTCGCCAAAAAGGGAGAGGGCGTCACCGCCGTCGTGTCCCTGATGATTCCCGATGAGATGATAAAGGAAAGGATCAAGGGAAGGGCGACGGTACAGGGAAGGGCCGATGATGCCTCGGAGGAGACGATCCTTAACCGCATCCGCACCTACCATGACAAGACCGAGCCCCTCATCGAGTACTACAAGGGCTGCGGCAAGTATCATGAGATAGACGGCACCCCGTCCATAGAGGAGGTCAGGTGCAGCATATTCACCCTCATGGACAAGTTCTAGGCTCCGCCCTGAGGAACGCAAAAATACCACAGATGATGACACCGGGAAAAAGAACTCCGCTACGCCTGTTCACCGTAGTGGCGCTGCTCACTTCGGCAGCCCTCCTTGTCCAGGCACAGCCGCGAAAATACGACACCTACTCCGACATCAAGGCCAATCCCGACATGGCTGGAGGGGTGTATTATAACTATGAGATGGTAGACTGGCCCTGCACTCCCGCGCCCAAGGGATACAAGCCGGTATACATCAACCACATCGGGAGGCACGGTTCCCGCTATGCCCTGGGGGAAAAGATCTACGAGGAGATGTACGCCTTTCTTGACAAGGCGGACTCCGAAGGTAAGTTCACCCCCGAGGGACAGAGGTTCCTCTCCCGCTACAAAGCCCTGTATCCCGAGGTTGCCAGAAGAGCAGGCGAACTCACTCTGCTCGGACAGGCCCAGCACCGCTTCATAGCGGCCAAGATGTACCGGGACTACAAGCCCCTGTTCAAGGGCGACACCAAGGCCCAGGCGATATCCACCAAGATCCACAGGGTGCTGGTGAGCATGGCGGCATTCCTGGATGAACTGGAGGACCTGGACGCTAAGTTCGACTACAGGATGGACTACGGCCTTGTGTACCTGCCCTTCCTGGAACCCGCTTACTCCGAGAGTCCCGAGGCGATAGAATTCAAGGCAACGGGACAGGAGGCGGAGAAGGCCTACAGCGAAATGTGGGACAAAGTCGGCATCGACGGGATTGTCTCCAGGCTGTTCAGTGACCCCGAGTGGGTTGAGGGAAACTACGGCAAGAGGTCATTCGTGAGCGACCTCAGCGTCATCATTCTCGACACCCAGTGCCTGGACTCCCCTTCCGACCGTCTTGACGGGATTCTCACTTTCGATGAACTCTTCGCAGTGTATGAGGCCCGCAACCTCCGCTACTACATCCGCTACGCCCTCTCCCCCCTCGGGGACCGGGCACGCTGCCTTAAGGCATACTCCATCGTGGAGGATTTCATAAATAAGGCTGACGCTGACATGGCCAGCGGACAGTACGACATGGCACTTCGCTTCTCGCATGACACCGGACTTATGCCCCTTCTCTCTTTCATGGGAGTGGACGGGATGGATGTCGAGATCGAGGATCCCGCCCAGGTCAAGGACTACTGGAGGAGCCTCAGCGTCCCCATGGCCTGCAACCTGCAGCTGGTGCTCTTCGAAAACCCCAGGTCAAAGGTCCCTTCAGACAAGCTGCTTGTCAAATGCCTTCTCAACGGAAAGGAGGCAAAGCTCCCCTTCGAGGCTTTCAAGGGTCCTTTCTACAGGTGGTCAGACTTCAAGACCTACTATGGAAAGAAGATAGAGGATGCCAAAGAGTACCTGAAAGCCTATCAGGGGAAATAAGCTCACCCCTTCCCTGCGCTACCCCCGCACCCTATCCCGCTTCATGGTCACCTTCAGAGGTCCCGGAGGCGGGATTCCTTTTTTCCACCTCGGAGGCCCACATGAAAAAGGCTCCGCCCGGGATGGGAACGGAGCCATGGGAGAGGGGGTGCCTTTCTTTCTTAGGATCCGCTATACTCACGGATTCTCTGCTCGTTCGCGATGGGACAGATGAGGAGCTTACCGCCCTTCAGGGATACGATGTATCCGTCCAGGGAGTCCACGACCACCCTTCCGACTTCGCTCCCTTCGGTGTGGATTATGCAGTTGCCGGTATTGTAGATATGGACATCGGAGCCGACGATGCTGTTCCCGGCCCCGTCCTTTCTGATATGCTCACCCACTGACCCCCAGGTACCGAGGTCGCTCCAGCCAAGGTCCGAGGCAATGGTGTAGATGTTGGGACTCTTCTCCATGACGGCATAGTCGATGGATATCTTCTCGCACTGGGGGAAGAACTCCCGCAGGGCTGCTCTCTCGCCTTCCGTATAGAATGAAGGAGCGATCCTGTCCATGACTGCACTGATGGAGGGAGCATGGAGGGCGATTTCCTTGTTGACCGTTTCGGCAGCCCACACGAAAATGCCCGCGTTCCAGAAATAGTTCCCCGCTTCGAGGTACTTCCTGGCAGTCTCCAGGTCAGGTTTCTCCTTGAACTCGGACACCTTGCAAAGGGTATCCTTGACCGTGGAGGTGGAACAGATGTACCCGTAGCCCGTCTCGGGACGGGTGGGGACAATGCCCACGGTGACAATTCTGTCGGTCCCGTCCACTGCATGGAGGGCCTCATCTATGACGGAGACGAACTTCTCCTTCTGGAGGACCAGGGCATCGGAGGGGGTCACGGCGACATTCGCCCCGGGATACTTCGCGGCGATCTTCCGGCATGCGTAGCTGATGCAGGGGGCGGTATTGCGTCCCATGGGTTCGAGAAGAATCTGGTCAAGGGGAATGGAGGGAAGCTGCTCCCTTACCATGTCCAGGTACTTTTCCCCCGTCACCACCCAGAAATGCGTAGGGTCGCAAACGGGCAGGAAACGGTCAAAGGTAAGTTGGATCATGGTCCGTCCCACTCCAAGCACATCTATGAACTGCTTGGGATGGTCGGGTGTTGAGATGGGCCACAGGCGGGAACCTACGCCGCCCGCCATTATTACGACATGGGTACTGTCTGAAGGAGTCATGTCCAGAGAGGATATTGGTGAAAAACAAATGGTACATAGGCTTTCCGGGGATAGGTCATCCTCATCTTGCCTCTTTGCAAAATTAAGCTATTTTTGCCCTCCTTCCATACGTTTTTGGGAATATTTCATTATTTTAGCAGTGATTTGACCCCCTCCTAGGGGCCCGGCCCCACGGAGACTCGCCACGTACACACGCAAACTATATTCAAATTCAACTCATTCAATTCATCAACTTCAGATCAAAAAAAATGAAAAAGTACATTGCAGAGTGTATCGGAACAATGGTTCTGACTCTCCTCGGTTGCGGCACTGCCGTATTCCTTGGCTGCGGTACTCCTGCCGGTGTGGTAGGTACTGCGATTGCATTCGGTCTTTCAGTAGTGGCCATGGCTTATACCATCGGTGAGATCTCGGGTTGCCACATCAACCCTGCCATCACCCTCGGTGTCGCCCTCGCCGGAAGGATGTCCTGGAAGGAGGCTTGCGGATACTGGATCGGCCAGTTTATCGGCGGTATCATCGGTGCAGCCATCCTCTACCTCATCATCAAGGTATCCGGTGCTACCGGCGCCATGGGTTCTGCCGCAGGGATGGGTGCCAATGGAGTAGCAAATGCCGGTGGCGCAGGCGGTGCATTCCTCGTAGAGGTTATCGCCACCTTCCTGTTCGTATTCGTGGTTCTCGGCACAACCGACAGCAAGCTGGGCGCAGGCAAGTTCGCCGGCCTCGCAATCGGTCTGTCCCTGATCCTCATCCACCTCGTCTGCATCAACCTCACCGGTACGAGCGTGAACCCCGCACGTTCCTTCGGACCCGCCCTCTTCGCAGGTGGCGACGCCCTCAAGGATGTATGGGTATTCATCGTGGCTCCCCTCGTCGGAGGTGCCCTGAGTGCCGTTTGCTGGAACGCCATCGCTCCTGCAAAGAAGTAAGACTCTTTGCTTCAGACTTACAGATGCCCGGTTTTCCCACTTGGGAAGGCCGGGTTCTTTGATGCTCTCCAAAGGGTGAGGACAAGAAAAAAGGACAGGGCCCCCGCTATGGGAACCTTGTCCTGGGAATCCTATCCTCCGGAAAAAAGAGTCCTTCTTAGGAATCGCTTTCCTTTTTCTCGTCGGCGGGGCAGGTCTGCGTGACCTTTATCTTCGCGATTGTCGAGGTCTCGGGGTCATGGACATAGACGTAAGCCTCCCTGGTGGAGGAGGTATTGTTCACCGATACGCTCACGACAAAGGAGTGGACGGTCTGTCCGCTCTTGGCCGAGGGAGAGGTCACCATGACCCAGTCCCCCGTTATCACGAGGTCCCCGGATGAAGTCTGGCTTCTCTCGGAAATGTCCTTGCCCCCTATCCTGATGTCATCGAGAATGACTCCGGAAGTGGAAGTCACCTGCTTGGAAGACGAGGAAGAGGTGAACTCGAGGGAGGTGGAACTCACAATGTTCGAACCCGACTTGCTGCAGGAGGAGAAAAGAAGGCCCCCCAACAGCAGGGCTCCCGCCACAAGAATGAGGGAGCGGGTGGATATGAGGCGTTTGGATGTCATCGTAAAGTGCATTTTGTTCTTGGATGTAATCAATGTATTCTGCCCATCACTGAGCAATGAACGTGCCACATTGACAATGTCCGGGGGTTACTTTATCAGGCTGAGGAACTCGTTCCTGGTCCTGGAGGATGTCAGGAAGGCCCCGGAGAATGCGGAAGTGGTGGTAAGCGCATTGGATTTCTCGACGCCACGGATCTGCATGCAGGTGTGCATGGCCTCTATTACCACGGCGACCCCCAGGGGATGGAGTGCGTTATGGATGGCGTCACGGATCTGCACCGTGAGCCTTTCCTGGACCTGGAGACGCCTGGCATAGGTCTCCACTACACGGGCGACCTTGCTCAGTCCCGTTATCTTGCCGTCGGGGATGTAGGCCACATGGGCCTTGCCGATGAAGGGGAGCATGTGATGCTCGCACATCGAGTACAGTTCTATGTCCTTGACGAGAACCATCTGACGGTATTTCTCGTCAAAAAGTGCGGAACGGACAATGACCTCGCCGTCCTGCGAATAGCCCTGGGTCAGGAACTGCAGGGACTTTGCCACCCTCTCGGGTGTCTTGAGAAGTCCATCCCTGTCCGGGTCCTCGCCCAGCAGCCCGAGAATCTCCCGGACATGAAGGGCGATGGCGGATGTGACATCGGGGTCGTAGCGTTCTTCTTTATAATATGCCATTGCTTATCGGAAAATGTTTGTCTCCCCCCGAAATCATAATCGGGGATGAATTGAGGGCGCAAAGATAGCAAAGTACGGGCTAAAATCAAAAACAGGAGCCGCTCTCCGGGGTTCACAGTCCACCAGGGCGTACGGTGCTACCTCAGATACCTGTCCCTGTCCGAGGGAGTTATCTTCCTTATGACCCGGCAAGGGTTCCCTGCGGCGAGAACCCCCTCAGGGATGTCGTTTATCACCACTGAACCTCCTCCGATGACAGAATCCTTCCCGATGGTGACCCCAGGCATGACGCATACCATCCCGCCGATCCAGACATTGTCCCCGACGACAATCGGCAGGGAATACTGGAGAAGGTCGTTTCGAAGCGTCACGTCAAGGGGATGCCCCGCTGTATAGAACCCGCACTGGGGCGCCACGAACACATTGCTCCCGAAAGTCACCTTGGCCTCGTCCAGGATGACGCATCCGGTGTTGATGAACACGTTGTCGCCCATCTCGATGTTGGACCCGTAGTCACAGAAGAAAGAGGGATTGATGATAAGATTCTCTGGCCTTGCCGATAATCTTCCTGATTAGGGCGTCCCTCTCCTCCAGATGCGATATAGGAATCGCATTATAGCGCTGGCACATTTCCTGGGTGCGGTACAGTCCATCCAGGAGGGAGGAGTCGGAGGCGTCATACAGCCTCCCCGACATCATTTCTTCTCTTATGCCCATAGTTTACTTGGCTGTTTTATTTTCAAGTTCATATCGTGGTATTCTCCATGGACCGGACAAGGTCCGTCCTGTACACATCCCCTCTAGTCGAGGGCGTAATCCAGCCTCATGATTTTCACCGGCCTTTCCCCTCCCCGGTAAAGTTGGCTGCAGCGATTCAACTGCCCGGTATCCCTGAATCCGCACTTCTGCATGACCCTTCCCGAGGCGGGATTGTCGACAAAGAAGTCCGACCAGATGGTATGGCAGCCTTTCACGTTGAAACAGTAGTGAATCATTTCCTTAAGTGCCTCCGTGCAAATGCCCCTGTTCCAATATGGACGGGCCACCCAGTAACCTACCTCCACATCATCCTCCCCGATGGGGATGTTGCTTTCCCCATAAGGGTAGAGGCACATGCAGCCGATGGCCTCGGAGGTCTCCCTGAGTTCGATGGCCCAGGTGTGGTCATTGCCGAAAATCTCTTTTATGACCCTCCTGCTTTCCTCGAGGGAGAGGTGGGGCGGCCATCCGGCACGGGGTCCGACCTCGGGGTCGGAGGCATACTTGAAAAGGGACTCGCTGTCTTCCTCCCGCCATGGGCGAAGGATGAGTCTTGGGGTGTCAAAGGTCATGGTAACTTAACTCAACATTGGGAATCCTTTATTTTAGATGAGCAGCATTATCCTTCCTCCCGACTTTACGAAGGTATCGGGATGGGACATGGCAACGGCATAGACCATCCTGCCGTCAACCGGTCTACCGTCACGTCTTTTGAAAAGGCCCCGCTCATTTATTTCCTCAGATAGGCGCTCCGCTCTCATGCCGTGGCCCGAAGTCGCGAGGACATATACCATCGCCTCCTCTATTTTCATATCCAGTCCAGTGAAAAGGTTACTGCTTTACTATGAGGTATCCCACCCAGGTCATTGCGATCCCTACGACAACGCTCACTGTCACATAGAGTGCAAAAGCTGCGTGATTTCCTGACTGGAGCATCCGTAGGGACTCATTCGCAAATGTCGAGAAGGTCGTGAAGCCTCCGCAAAGGCCAGTTGTCAGAAGAAGGCACCAGGGGCTGTCCGCCGTACTGAAGCGGGTGAATGCCCCGTACAGGAGCCCGATGAGGAAGCATCCCAGAAGGTTCACCGTGAGGGTTCCCCAGGGGAAAGCGGCAGAGGGGCTTTTCATGAGGGATGAGACCAGATATCTCAGGGCTCCCCCCACGAAACTGCCCGAGCCTACGATAAGGAGGGATTTGAGCATGGCTACATGGGTTGGCTACTTGTGGATAGTGTCGGCGAAGTTACGGCTTTTGAAGGGAAAATGTACTCACTTCCCCGGGGGCGGTGTGCACCCAGGCACCGCTTACCGGGAATACCGAAGCCTCGTCAAGGGTGAATGACACCGACAGCGGAATGTCGCTTACATTTCTCCCGAATCCCACCTTGTACTCCCCTTCAGCGCTCTCCCACCTGTTGGCGGAGGGGTTGAATGAAGCGAGGTCGTAGAGGGTGAAGGTGAAAGAAAGGGTCTCGCTCTGTCCAGGGGCGAGAGTTCCGGTCTTGCCGAAGGCCTTCAGCTCGCGGGAGGGTTTCTGGAGACCTCCCCCGGGAGCCGAGATGTATACCTGAACCACTTCCCTGCCCTCGACCGGGCCCGTATTCGTGACCGTGACCTTCGCAGTGAAAGAGCCATCCCGGGTAGCCTTGAGCACAGGGTCCGAATACTCAAAAGTGGTGTAGCTAAGCCCGAACCCGAAAGGATAGGACACCTTCACCCCGAAAGTGTCGAAGTACCTGTACCCAACCCAGATACCCTCGGAATAGGGGGTGATGGCGGATTTCTTCAGGGGCTTTTCCTGACCTATCGGGAAGAAGCGTGATGAGGGGTGATCCATCAGGTTGACGGGGAAAGTCATGGGAAGCTTGCCCGAAGGGGTGACCTTGCCGGTGAGGACATCGGCAGTGCTGTCGCCACCTTCCTGTCCGCCCTGCCAGCAAAGAAGAATGGCATCCGGGATGTCCTTCCATGAGGCGGTCTCGATGACTCCGCCTATGTTCAGGACCACCACGACCCTCTTTCCCGCTTTATGAAAGACTTCCGACACCCCCTCCAGAAGTCCCCGCTCAACGTCACTTAGTTCGAAATCACCGCGGACCGTCCTGTCCGCCCCCTCCCCTGAATTTCTTCCGATGACGACAATGGCCATGTCGCTTCCTTTCTCCGCCCCGGTGATAAGTTCATGCGGAAGGGATGGCTCCTCCACCTTGGACTCTCCCAGGAGAAGTCCGGCTCCGCCGGGAAGAAGGGGGGAACCCTTGCGAGTGCTTCCGGCGACATGGGCATTGTAGAACTCCCTGAGGTCCTCGTCAAGCTTGAACCCGGCATTCTGAAGTCCCTGTTCAAGGTTCACCATATGTTGTTTGTTCACATGGCCGGAACCTGTCCCTCCCGCCACGAAATCCACCGAGCTCACACCGAAGAGAGCTATGTTCCCCACTCCCTTGAGGGGCAGGGTTCCTCCCGAATTCTTGAGAAGCACCATGGACTGGGATGCGGAGTGCCTGGCGATGGCGCTGTGGGAGGCCAAGTCGGGGGCATCCGTGTACTTGTAGCCCCTGAACCGGGGAGTCTTCACGATGAACTCAAGGATGCGCCTGACACTTCGGTCAAGTTCCTCCTCACTGAGAGTTCCCTTCCTTACCGCCGATACGATCCTCCTTATCTCGAACCCCATTCCCGGTTCCATCAAGTCATTGCCGGCATGGACCGCCGCAGCGGTGCCTTTCTTGGATCCCCAGTCGGTCATCACTATTCCATCGAAGCCCCACTCCTCCCGAAGCACCTTGGTCAGAAGATCATGGCTCTGCTGGGTGAACTCCCCGTTGAGACGGTTGTATGAAGACATGACCGTCCAGGGCGAGGCCCCCTTCACGGCGATCTCGAAGTTCCTAAGATATATCTCCCGGAGGGCCCTTACGTCCACCCTGGCATCGTTACTCTGACGGGCAGTCTCCTGGTTATTGGCGGCGAAGTGCTTCAGTGACACGCCCACCCCGTTGGACTGGATTCCCTTGACATAGGCGGATGCGATGTTCCCGGAGAGGACCGGATCCTCCGAGAAATACTCGAAGTTCCTTCCGCAAAGAGGATTGCGGTGAATGTTCATGCCAGGGGCGAGCAGGACGTCCACCCCGTATTCAAGGACCTCGTTTCCCATGGCCATGGTCATGTCCTGGACCATCTGCGTGTCCCAGGATGAGGCTATGGCCGTACCTACCGGGAAGGCGGTGCAGTAGAAAGTCCTTTCCGTCTTTTTGCGGGTGGGGTTTATGCGAAGGCCCGCCGGACCGTCAGCAAGGACAGTATGCGGGATGCCTAGGCGAGCAATCTCACGGGTGGTTCCGGCAGCTCCGGATACAAGGATGCGAGAGGATCCGGTCATGCCTGCAATCATGCTTCCCCAGCCAGATCCCACCACAAGGGTGGCCTTCTCCCTCAGGGTCATGGAGGCGAGGACATCATCGATGTTGTCATGGGTAAGCCTTGGCTGGGCATCGATGCCGATGGCGGATGCCAGGGCCGCTGTGCAAAGGAGAGTCTTTTTCATGAGTCTGGAGTTCATATCATCTGGAAAGTATCTGCAATGTACGATATCAATCCGAATTGACAAAATCAAAGTTTGACATCGCCCCCACAAAGTGAATATCAGCGATTGTGGTATGTTTTCCTTCCGGGGAAAGCCTACCTTTGCATCGTAAAAAAAGCACTCCCCATGAAACGTCCACTGATCCTGCTTGTCGCAGCGCTGCTCCTGCCCGCCTCGCTTCACTCCTGCGAGGGCCCGCCCCCCGAAGTCCCCTCCTCCGAGCAAGAGGGCGGGAAAGAAGGCACCCCCGAGGACAATAACGGGGAGCAGGGACCCAACAACACCACTCTCACCATGACCCTCACCATAGGAACCAAGACATTCAAGGCTACCCTCCAGGACAACGCGACTGCCCGGGCCCTGAAGGGGATGCTCCCGCTCACCCTTGAAATGAGCGAGCTGAACGGGAATGAAAAGTACCGCTACCTCGACTCTTCCCTGCCCACCTCGGCCTCCAACCCGGGAACCATAAACACCGGGGACATCATGCTGTACGGCAGCAGCTGCCTGGTGGTATTCTACAAGACATTCTCAACTTCCTACAGCTATACCCGCATCGGGAAGATAGATGACCCCACCGGCCTGGAGGCGGCCCTTGGGAGCGGAAGCGTGAAGATAAAGTTCGAGTAGGGACGTGACCACACCCAGAAACGCCAACCCTGGACAAATGATGGAAGGAAACGACATACTGATACTGAATACCATCGACGAGTACAACAAGGCCTACGGCCTTCCTACCCGTCATCCCCTCTTATCCGTATTCAACCTGCGGGATGCAAAAGTCATCTGCAATCACATCACGGTGAACTACGGAGTATATGCCCTCTTTCTGAAGAACGACGCCTCGTGCTCCCTCAAGTACGGGCGGGAATATTACGACTACCAGGAAGGGACCGTCGTATCCTTCGCCCCCGGACAGGTAGTGAGAGTGGACCTGGAGGATCCGGATGCCAGCCGGGGAGTCTATGGCATACTGTTCCATCCCGACCTCATCCACGGCACTTCACTGGGTGAGCATATCGGCTCCTACACTTTCTTCCAGTACAGCGAGAAGGAGGCCCTGCACCTGAGCGAGGGGGAGAGGAAGATTTTCGTGGACACACTGGAGCGCATTTCCAAGGAACTTGAGTATCCCGTGGACAAGCACTCCCGGCAACTCCTGTCCTCCAGCATCGAACTGCTCCTGGAATACTGCCTCAGGTTCTACGACCGCCAGTTCATCACCCGAGGGAAAGTGAATGACGGAGTGCTGGAGACCTTCGAGAAAGCCCTGGGAGAGTATTTCGAGTCGGACTCCCCGCTTACCCTCGGCATTCCCTCCGTATCATACTTCGCCTCCAAAGTGTTCCTCTCCCCCGGATACTTCGGGGACCTGGTGAAAAAGGAGACCGGAAAGACGGCCCAGGAATACATCCAGGACAAAATCATTTCCCTCTCAAAGCATAGGCTCCTCAGGGACAATGAATCCATCTCCGCCATAGCCTATGACCTGGGCTTCCAGTATCCCCAGCACTTCACGAGGCTGTTCAAGTCCAAGACCGGAATGTCCCCCCAGAAGTTCAGGCAGCTCAGCACCGATAATTGATTCCATGAAAACAGCAGCTACAGCCCTCCTTGCCGCCCTCTGTGCGGCATCCCTATCACTCCTCTCCTGCACCACATCCACAGACAACAAATCATCCGACGAAATGAACCTCACAAAGGACTGGGACAAGGTCTTCCCGCAAAGCCCACTGGTGGAGCACAGCAAAGTGACCTTCAAGAACGGTTTCGGCATCACCCTCGTAGCCGACATGTACATTCCCAAGGACGCCCCCGAGGGAAAGAGGCTTCCCGCCCTGGCGGTGAGCGGTCCTTTCGGGGCAGTGAAGGAACAGTCCAGCGGACTTTATGCGCAGACCATGGCGGAAAGAGGCTTCCTCACGATAGCCTTCGACCCTTCGTTCACGGGTGAAAGCGGCGGAGAGCCAAGAAGGACTTCATCCCCGGACATCAACACAGATGATTTCCTCTCTGCGGTCGACTTCCTTTCGACACTCGATAAAGTGGACCCCGAGAGAATCGGCATCATCGGAATCTGCGGGTGGGGAGGCATCGCACTGAATGCCGCTGCAGCGGATGTGAGAATCAAGGCCACTCTTGCTTCCACGATGTACGACATGACCCGTGTCAGCGGGAACGGCTACTATGACTCAGCGGACAATGAGTCAGCCAGATACGAGGCACGCAAGGCTTTCGCCAAGGCAAGGACGGAATTCTCCGCCACAGGCAAAACCACTGCGGGTGGCGGAGTCGTAGACCCCCTGCCGGAGGATGCCCCCCAGTTCGTCAAGGACTACCATGCATACTACAAGACCCCCCGTGGCTACCATCCAAGAAGCGGCAACTCCAACGACGGCTGGCATACATTCGGTACCCAGGCCTATTCCAATGCCCGGTTCCTGTACTACTCCAATGAAATCCGCTCCGCCGTACTTGTCATGCACGGGGAGAAGGCGCACAGCCGTTACTTCGGGGAGGACGCCTTCGCAAACATGATGAAAGGAAATCCCTGCCCCGACAACAAGCAGCTTCTCATCATTCCCGGGGCCAGCCACTGTGACCTCTATGACGGGGGCGAAGGCAACTTCATTCCCTGGGACAGGATCGAGGAGTTCTTCGGGACTTTCCTAAGATAGGATCCTTTTTTCATCGACACAATACAACCATCCAAGGACCTCCCGGCGGGACTGCCGGGGGTCCTTTCATTATGGGGCAAGAATCAGGGGCCCTACCAGCTTTTTTAGGAAGCTGATGCGTGTTCTACAGGGGGCTCCCGACATACAATCCGCAGAAGACGAGGCAAGGGACACGGCAGGGGGACGGAAAACCGTCACCCTCCTTCATCCTCCCCGCCGCACCGCCTGTCCGCCCCCGATCCCCCGGAAGGGAATCCTCGCTCGAGCGGGACCGCCGCATCATCGACGGGAGAAAGGTCCATGGGGGCAGCTTGCTGCGGATCTTCCTTCGCTACAGCTTGGTGCAAACGTATGTTTCAAAATCGACAACCCTGGGATGGCTTCCTTTGCTGATCACATCCTGAATAAAGTCCGAGGCTTCCTCCTTCGTCAGCAAACCACGCTGAATTGCATAGGTGAAAAATAAGTTGGTACAAAATATCTCTATTCTGCTCCTCCTTGTAGGAGGCTTCGTCAATAGGAGACAACAGTTATAAATACACAAATAGTTTTATATA